>JANXOQ010000121.1 GCA_025357775.1 Ferruginibacter sp.
ACAATATTTTTTTAAATTTATACTCTTTTTACACTCTATTTCAAAAACAGTTTTCTCCAATATACTTGGCTGATAAAGCATGGGCGTAATATTTTATTTGTGTAGTTGCATAATTATTCTAACATGATTTATTTTTCCGAAAGTATCTTTTTGGGTGGTTATACCTGCTACCTCTTATATAAGTATTTATTTTATAATTGCAAATTACAATTTTTTAAAAGTATGCTATAAAAATTATTTTAAATACTGAAGTATATCTGCTAGTGAAACAGCTGCATTTTTTTCATCTATTTCTATTACAATTAAATAACCTTTGCCGCCACCAATATTCTGTAATGCTTGGGTAAGTTTTTGTTGGTCACTTATTTCCAAAAAGCCAGTTTTGTTATTCCATATTTCTTTTGTGCAAAGGCACCCAGCAGTTGGGGTATAAGGATAAAAACTATTTGATTTATAATAATCTACATCTATCGTTGTGCCATGGGCAATAATTTCTGTACGCCCTGCTCTGCCAGCATAAAAAGTACCATACATAGGAGCATATTGCTTCAAATTATTGGGCAATAAATTTGTATATTGTTCTACACTCCAAGTTGTATCTACCATTTTTTCGTCTATCAAAACAGTATTGTATTCATGTGGCATAGCTAGTTGTATATTTGTAGTAGCTCCAATAAAATAATTAGTAGATGTATCAAAACCTGTCATCTTAAAAATACCTTGTGGAGTATTTCCATTGCTAATATAGCTTGGCATATTGCTATTGCTTCTTGCCAGTTGCCCAACCGAAAAAAAACTACTATCCTGCTTTTTTACAAAATTCCCATCTGGCTTTCTTATCATTGCTAGTCCGGTAAAATTTCTGTTTTTTCTTTGAAAACTAAATACTATTGTTTCACCTTGCAAATAATCTTTAGAAAAAAAAGTTTTAAAATTTGGATATTTTATAGGGGTTATAGAATATTGTATTTGAATATTTAACTCATGCAAAATGGCATCAAAAGGTTCTTCTACAAACTTTTTTTGTACTTTGTATAAAAGTTGGTTTTTAGTTTTTATTGTGGCAGTTGGTAATAAATAATTTGCAGCCATAGCCATTAGCTTATAATTATTTGAACTATCAAAAATCATTCTTACTTGGTCTGTATATTTATTTGGATAATTACTATTTACAAGATTTAAAAATGCCATTTTAAAATCATTGCTCTGCGTAAGTAAAATTTTTGAAGCTGCATCTATTTTTAAATCTACAGAAGCATTTTTTAGTTGTATAAGCCCAATACTGTAAAATGCACTCTGCCATTTTTCATCATTCTCTGCTATAAAAGGAAGTGTAAAAGTATAATTTATAGTGCTTAGTACTTTTTCATAAAATATGTCTCTGTTAGCTTTTATTGCATCTTTAAAATACAACGGTTTTGCTTGTGCCTGTACAAACAAATGTGCACTCACAAGGATTGCACAAAAGAAAATAAATTTGTATAAATTTTTAATGAACATTTGCTGCAAGAAAAGTATTCATTTGGTTTAATGATTTTGTGAGTGTAACCCCAAACCAACCATGATTTTCACCTACATAAGGAAAATAATTATGCACTACTGCTTTGGACGTAAGTAACGAATCTAGCTTCATAGATTGTTGAACTTTTACAATTGTATCTGCAGTGCCATGCAATATTAATGTTGGGCTACTTTGCGCATCTACATAATTTATAGGGCTACTAGATTTATATAACGTTAAATTAGTACTAGGAGTTGTAAAATTAAATAATTGTGAAAGGTATGCTGGTGTTACAAAAAAAGCTGACGCAGGGTTATTGTACATATCAACCATATCAGTTGGGCCAAAAAAATCTATTACAGCTTTTATTTTTGGAATTGGGTTTTTGTAGGCTTGTAACATTGCTAAATGGCTGCCAGCACTAAAACCTAGAAGTACAAATTTATCAGAAATTACATAATCATTTCGTTTACTATATATAAAATCTATTGCTGATTTTACATCATTTTCTTGTGTAGGAAATGTTGTTGTTAAACTTACGGCTACCCTATAATTTAAATTTATAATAGCGTATTCAGGAAGTCGTTTTTTTAAACTGTCTAAAATAAATGCAAAATCAGATTTATCGCCTGAAATCCAACTGCCACCATGTATTAATATTAATGATTTTGTAGTAGCAGTTTTTCTGCCTTCTGGTAAATAAATATCCATTTTCTGTAACGCATCTAACCCATATGCTACATTTAATTGAACACTAGAAGTAATTGGCATAACTGGCACTTCTATTGGTGTCACTAAGTTTGTAGTTTCTTTTTTACAAGAAAAAAGTAAAAAAGAAATTGTAACAGTTAGAAATATTTTATTTTTCATTTATAAATTTAAAGCAAATTAGTAAAAACTTATTAAATTTAAGTAAGCGTTAATTTTTTTAAAAAACTTTTATTTATGTTTTTTAAA
>JANXOQ010000161.1 GCA_025357775.1 Ferruginibacter sp.
AATGAAACTAATAAAAAATTTATTTTGCTTAGCAATTGTAGCATTTACAATAAACAATGCATCTGCACAAACAAACCCAATGGTAGGGGGAGCTGCTATGAGTACAAAAAAGAATATTATTGAAAACGCAGTAAACAGTAAAGATCATACAACCCTTGTAGCTGCTGTAAAAGCAGCTGGGTTAGTTGAAACATTGTCTGGGGCTGGGCCTTTTACAGTTTTTGCACCCACAAATGCAGCATTTAAAAAATTACCCGCTGGTACAGTAGATAATTTATTGAAGCCAGAAAGTAAAGATGCATTAGCTGGAATCTTAACATATCATGTACTATCTGGAAAAGTAAGTGCTACAGATGTAATAAATGGCATAAAAGCAGGTAAAGGTAAATTTGTTGCTAAAACAGTAGCAGGTGGTGAACTTACTTTTTCTTTAAAAGGAAAAAAAGTACAAATAACTGATGGTAGTGGTAAAAAAGCTTTTGTTACTATTGCAGATGTAAATCAAAGTAATGGTGTAATACACGTAATTGATGGGGTACTTTTACCTAAAAGTTAATGTTGATATATAGGTTGATGATAGGTTAATAAAAGTTGGCTATTCTTTGAAGGAATAGCCACTTTTTTTTGTAATAATTAAAATGGTAAAATAAGTTTTATTAAATAATTATATATTTCCTACAATTTTTTAATATCGTTTATTGTAAACTTCTTTTCAAACATATCTACTACACTTTTTTGTGCCTGTATTCGTCGTACAATATCCATACCACTAATTACACTACCAAATGCAGCAAACCCAGCGGTATCAGTAGTTTTTCCAGCATCAAAATTAGTTTCATCACCAATGCAAATAAAAAATTCTGTAGAAGCAGTACCTACTGCATTTCTTGCAAGCGATAGAGTACCATTTGTATGCGAGAGACCAGAAAGCCGTGTGCTTTCGTGTATGATACTTATATTTTTTTTCTTTGGCCAAATACCAGCTTGTATTATTCCATAATTAATATCAGTAGGTAAATCTTCATTTCTTAACACTCTATAGAAACTAGAATTTTTATAATATCCAGAATCTATAAAAGATAAAATAGCTGCAACAGATTTTGGCGCTTTACTAGGATATAATTCTGCTTCTATATTTCCAAAACTTGTGTTAATAATTATATGTGGGTTTATATATTTCTTTGCACTGCATGATAAAATTTTCACAAAAAAAAGTGTATAAAAACAAAATTTAGATATTGATTTAAATTGCTTCATTACTAAAATTTAGTTTAGTAAAATCTTTTTTGCTGGATTCGTCTCTATATAATTAT
>JANXOQ010000182.1 GCA_025357775.1 Ferruginibacter sp.
AAAAATTTGTTTACAATTACAATATCGAAATTACATATCTTAATACTAAATACTCAATACATCCTTATGTTGGTTTTTAAATTTGGTGGTGCTTCCATAAATAATATTGAACGCATAAAAAATACTGCAAACATTATAAAAGATAATGCTCCACAAAAAGTGCTTGTAGTAATATCTGCTATTGGAAAAACTACCAATGCCTTAGAAAAAATTGCACAATCATATTTTGAAGGGAGAAAAGAAGATGCATTACAATTATTTGAGCAAGTAAAACAAAACCACTTAGAGCTGGTAAAATATTTGTTGGTTACCAACTGGAAAGCTGCTGAAGACCAACTTAAAGATTTTTTTACAGAAATAGAATGGATGCTACATGACAAGCCAGTAAGACATTATGATTACTATTATGATCAAATAGTATGCTGTGGAGAATTATTTAGCACTAGTATTGTAGCACATTATTTAGCAGAGCAAAAAGTAAAAGTGCAATGGATGGATGTTAGAGATATTTTTAGAACAGACAATAATTTTAGAGATGCTACAGTAAATTTTGACTTTACTACCTGCAAAATAAACGAAGATGTTGTACCATTATTTTCAACAAACGATGTTTTACTTACTCAAGGCTTTATTGGTGCTACAGACGAAAACGAAAGCACAACTTTAGGGCGTGAAGGCAGTGATTACTCCGCAGCAATTTTTGCAAATATTTTAAATGCCGCTGGGCTTACAATATGGAAAGATGTACCTGCCATAATGAATGCAGACCCTAATAAATTTAATGATGCGGTGAATATTCCTTTGCTAAATTATACCGAAGTAATAGAGATGGCCTATTATGGTGCGCAAGTTATTCACCCAAAAACAATAAAGCCATTACAAAATAAAAGCATCCCATTATTTGTAAAAAGTTTTTTGGATATTGAGCTATCAGGTACCGTTATTAATGGAAATAAAGTTTCAAACCTACCACCTATTATTGTTTTAAAAAGCAACCAAGTATTAATACATTTTCGCTCAAAAGATTTTTCTTTTATGGAAGGAAAAGAACTAGGGCAAATACATAAAATATTTAATGCTGTAAAACTTCAACCAAACCTTACACAAAATACTGCCATATCTTTTGTTTGTTGCTTTGATGGGCATGAGGAAAAAACGGGAGAAATAGCAGCCCAAGCATCTTTATTATTTGATGTAGATGTAGAAAGAGACTTGTCATTATTAACTATCCGCCATTATGATGCTGCATCTATTACAAAATTGACCGAGGGTAAAAATATTATTTTAGAACAAAAAACGGTAGAGACTTTGCAGGCGGTAATAAGGGGTTGATTTTTTCTTTTTCATAAAAATATTTTTTAAAAAGAAAATTAAAAGTTGTAAACAGAGAGTGCTTTAAGCGTATTTTATTTTTTTAATAATATAAAAAAATTATAAACGCATAACACAATATTAATTTCTACCTAAGGTTTTAAAAAATCAATATACCAACTGCACGGTATCTTTTATAACTCCCATTACAAATACACTTTGTACATTGCCTATGTTTTCTATTTGGCTTAGTTTGTTTACATGAAAGTTGTAATACGAATCCATATTTTCTTCTACTACTTTTAGCATAAAATCAAATTCACCACTTATGCTATAACACTCTATTATTTCGTTCATTTCATTAATAGCATTTATAAATTTTATGCCTGCATTTTTGCTATGTGCTTTTAAGGATACATAGCAAATAACCATCAAGCTTTTTTTTACTTTGCTGTGGTTTACCAAAGCAGCATATTGCTTTATTACGCCTTCTGCTTCCATACGTTTTATACGTTCATGCACAGGCGTAGTGCTTATGTGCACTTTTTCGGATATTTCTTTTACCGTTATTCTTGCATTTTGCTGTAGCAAAGCAAGTATTGCTTTGTCTTTTTTATCTATCGAAAAAACCTCAGTAGCCGTTTCTTCTTTTATAAGTTGTTTTGCCATAGTAAAAAGTACTTTTATGCTGTAAATATATATAAATTATACATTTTATTCTAAATATATGATTTAACATAGCATTTTATTCTATTAATGGTATTTTTACAATTCAAACAAATAGATTTTCACGCAAGGACGCAGTGGAGCAAAGGACGCAAAAAAAGATGAACAAAGTGATAAAGATTAACGGAGGGTCGCCAATGAAACTAAATCAGGGGTATTAGCTGGTAAACAAAAAATTAAAAACTTTTAATATTAAATAAACTTTGAACAATCATAGACTTCGCAAGTCCCCCTTCGGGGATTTAGGGGGCTAAAACAATTTTAAAATGAGTACAACAATTACAGGCATAGATTTTAGCCTAAAGAACAAAGTTGCAGATATGAGTCTTGCAGCATGGGGACGTAAAGAAATTATGCTTGCAGAAGCAGAAATGCCAGGACTTATGGCAGTGAGAGAGGAATATGGTAATAGCAAACCGCTTGCTGGTGCACGTATAGCAGGTTGCTTACACATGACAATTCAAACTGCAGTTTTGATTGAAACTTTAACGCACCTTGGTGCTGAAGTAAAATGGAGCAGTTGTAATATTTTTAGTACACAAGACCAAGCTGCTGCTGCAATAGCAGAAACTGGCTTAGGTGTTTTTGCATGGAAAGGACAAACAAACGACGAGAGTGAGTGGTGTATAGAACAGACTTTATTTTTTGGCAGTGCTGACAAGCCATTGAACATGATATTGGATGATGGTGGTGATTTAACTAACATGGTTTTTGATAAATATCCTGAATTAGTTAGTGGTATTAAAGGATTGAGTGAAGAAACTACAACAGGTGTACATCGTTTATACGAGCGTATGGCTGCCGGTACGTTGCCTATTCCTGCTATCAACATTAATGACTCTGTTACTAAATCTAAATTTGATAACAAGTATGGTTGTCAAGAAAGTTTGGTTGACTCTATTCGTAGAGCTACGGACGTAATGATGGCTGGAAAGGTAGCAGTAGTGGGCGGTTACGGAGATGTGGGTAAAGGAAGTGCATTGAGTTTACGTGGTGCTGGTGCAAGAGTTATTGTAACTGAGATAGATCCTATTTGTGCTTTACAAGCTGCAATGGATGGTTTTGAAGTAAAGAAAATGATTGATGCAGTAAAAGAAGCAGACATTATTGTAACTGCATCTGGCTGTAGAGATTTGATTACTGAAGCTCATTTTAGAGCAATGAAAGATAAAGCGATTGTTTGTAACATTGGTCACTTTGATATTGAGATAGACATGGCTTGGTTAAATGCTAACTACGGTGCTAGCAAAAATACCATAAAGCCACAGGTTGATTTGTACACTATCGAAGGAAAAGATATTATCGTTTTAGCAGAAGGTAGATTGGTAAATTTAGGTTGTGCTACTGGCCACCCAAGTTTTGTAATGAGTAATTCATTTACTAACCAAACCCTTGCTCAGCTTGAGTTGTGGCAGAACAGTGCTAACTACGAAAATAAAGTTTATGTGCTACCGAAAATATTAGATGAGAAAGTTGCACACTTACACCTTGCAAAAATAAATGTAGTTTTAGATGAACTAACTACTGCACAATCTGAATACTTAGGCATACCTAAAGTAGGTCCGTTTAAGAGTGATATGTATAGGTACTAGGTTGCCTCCCTAAATCCCTCCGTAGGAGGGACTTTAGGTCGTAATACTTTGAAGAATATTATTCATCTAAATGTCATAAAGTTTTTTCAAAAAACTTTATGACATTTTTTTATGAGCAAAGCAGCAGCTATGGGCAGCATCGTTGTGTCACTCACTTCATCGGCATACCTTTGTTCATCTTTCATTATACAATAGATTGAAAAGTAGATTATGCAATTTTTTTTTACTAATTTTAAAAAAATAATCTATAGTACAGCAACATACAGTCTTTCCAAAGCAGAATTAAATGCTGACTTTATAGAATTAATGAAACCACTTTTAAAACCGAACATATTTCAATTTCCATCGAAGAAAAATTGATGAAACGAAAAGATTAAAAAAGCATTCTACGAACTATTATGAATGCATCAAAAAAAGCCAACAAAGAGAAATATGGTTTGTTTTGAAAAAAATTAATTTATTGTAAAATTTGGTTCAATATAAGGAGTATAGAATTTTGCAATATTTCATTTAAAAAATTTTCTGAATAAGTTACTTTGAATAAAAATATTTTTGTACTTTTTATTAGAGTTATTAAAGAGACTAAAAGAAAACCATTTTAGGGCATTGGAAAACCAGAACCACCAAAAGGAAACTAATCATGAAAATGTTCTTAAAGAAAAAATAAAAAAATGGCTCGGGCATTAAGTAAGGAAAAATTGAATAGCTACTTTTCTTGCTGAGGCTATTATAAATCTTTCACTTTAAAAAATTATTTTACAAATAACATATTTGCAAATTTTCACAATGCCTAATTATCAAATTACTTTATGACAAACCTCTCCGTAAATATAAATAAAATAGCTACGCTACGAAATGCACGTGGTGGTAACAACCCTGATGTAATAAAGGCTGCGCTTGACATAGAGCGATACGGTGCTTATGGTATTACGGTGCACCCGAGGCCAGATGAACGGCATATTACTTATAAGGATGTATATGATTTAAAAAAAATACTAACAACAGAATTTAATATAGAAGGCAACCCAACAGAAGATAGTTTTGTAAAACTTGTGTTAGATACCAAACCTACACAAGTTACACTGGTACCAGATGCAAGAGGGCAAATTACTAGTAACCATGGTTGGGATACAATTACGCATCAGCAATATTTAAAAGATATTATTACAATTTTTAAAAACGCTGGTATAAGAGTTTCCATTTTTGTAGATGCAAATATAGAAATGATAAACGGAGCAAAAGAAACAGGTACAGATAGAATTGAGTTGTATACAGAAAGTTACGCAAAGCAGTTTTTAGTTGGTAAAATGCAGTTAGCAATAAAGCCTTTTGTAGAAGCTGCTTTTGTTGCGAATAAATTAGGCCTTGGCATAAATGCTGGACATGATTTAGATTTACAAAACTTGAAATTTTTTGCGCTAAATATTCCTAATTTATTAGAAGTTTCTATTGGGCATGCGCTTGTGTGCGACGCACTTTATTTAGGATTAGAAAATGCAGTGCAAATATACAAGCGACAATTAGGTTAATTTGAATTAAGGGTTGCTAATTGAAAAGTGAAAAATAAACCTACTAATAGATGGTAGCAACTGCAGAGGAAAATAAGAAGATGTGCTGTATTGATAAAAGCAACTTTACCTAATATGTTTCATTTTATGATCAATAAGAAAATACCCAAATCCACTAATGGTATAAATTTTACCTTGGTCATCCAAACTTAAATGTAAATAGAGGATTAACTAATGAGCACAGAAAGAATTTTGTACTTTGGTATTTGTATTTTAAAACCCAATCATAAATGAATTTATTAGCTGTAGAGCAAATTGATAATCTAAAAAAGAAGCCAGAAAATGACTGCTTTCTATAATCGACTTGCATTAATCGTATTTCTGACAAGTTGCTCTCCAGCTGAGCTAGTTTCCACCTCATATTAGCTATCAATTAGTAAATCTTAATACGAATAATTACGAACCATTTTTTGCTATATCACTGGCTTTAAATAAACGATGACTATTTAATTACCTTTATTAAACTTATCTGTGTGGTTTCTACAAATGAATTGTAAGAGAAAGTCTTTTATTTATTGAAAAAAGTTCCAATAAACCTGTTTTTTGGAGATTATTAAATAAACTTTTTATTTTTTAATTATTCCTATATAAATTTTTAAAAAAAATTAGAAAATTTTCTTAAGTTGGGGTGGAAGCGGAGCATT
>JANXOQ010000193.1 GCA_025357775.1 Ferruginibacter sp.
AAAATATAAAGTTGATAAAATAATGCTAGCGCAAATGGAATTATAAAATAGAAAATATAAAAATAAAGTTGGTAAAAGCTGAAAAAAGATATGAAGCTGAAATGTGCGACGCCAATGAAGATGCCACAAGGATGTTGGCTAGTAAAAAAAGAAAAATAATAATAACCCAATAAAGATTATTAAAACTTTTTAATGTTAAAAAGTAAAGATTTCTGTATAAATCTAAGAGCAAATAATGGAATACAATTTTAGAGTAATTGAGCAAAATTGGCAAAAAAAATGGAAGGATAATAAAGTGTACGAAGTACCCAATGAATCGCCAAAGCCAAAGTTTTATGTACTGGATATGTTTCCTTACCCAAGTGGTGCAGGCTTGCATGTGGGGCATCCGCTTGGCTATATTGCTAGTGATATTTATAGTAGGTACAAAAGGCTGAAAGGCTTTAATGTACTGCATCCCATGGGGTTTGATAGTTTTGGATTGCCTGCGGAGCAGTATGCTTTAGAAACGGGGCAACACCCTGCTGTAACCACCGAAAAAAATATTGAAACCTTTAAAGCACAATTAGATAAAATTGGTTTTTGCTACGATTGGAGCAGAGAAATACGCACTAGTGACCCATTGTATTATAAGTGGACACAAAAAATATTTTTAGAATTATTTAACTCATACTTCTGCAATACTTGCAAGCAAGCAAAGCCGATTGTTGAACTAATAGAAAAGTATAAAACTAAGGGTGGTAGCAGATTTACAGCTGATGAATGGAATGCATACACTACAAAAGATCAAGCAAATATTTTGATGAAACGCCGATTAGCGTTTAGCAAATTTGGCGAAGTAAACTGGTGTGAAGCACTAGGGACGGTGCTTGCAAACGATGAAGTAGTAAATGGCGTGAGCGAACGTGGTGGTCATCAAGTAATAAAAAAGAAAATGCGTCAATGGTATTTGCGCATTACTGCATATGCCGATAGATTGCTACAAGGCTTGGAAACAGTGAGTTTTAGTGAGCCCATGAAGGAAATGCAACGGAATTGGATTGGGAGGAGTGAAGGTGCAGAGATGCAGTTTGTATTGGGTAGTGGGCAAAAGGCAGAAGGTAATAATCAGTTGGCAATTAAAGTTTATACTACAAGACCCGATACTATTTTTGGTGTGGATTTTTTAGTGCTTGCACCCGAGCATGAATTGGTAAATACTATTACAACAGAAAGTGAAAAAGAAAATGTAAGTGCCTATTTAACTTATGTAAAAAGCCGTAGTGACCGTGAGCGAATGAGCGAAGTAAAACAAATTACCGGTTGCTTTACTGGAGCTTTTGCTACAAATCCTTTTACTGGAAAACAAATACCAGTATGGATTGCAGAGTATGTGCTAGTAGGCTATGGCACAGGTGCTATTATGGCTGTGCCTTGTGGCGACCAAAGAGATTTTAATTTTGCAAAACATTTTGAAATAACTGTTACAAATATTATAGGCGATGCTTTTGATTGGAATGAAGCTAACCCAACAAAGGAAGTAAAATTATCTAATTCTGATTTTTTAAATGGCATGTTAATGAAAGATGCTATTGGTGTAGCCATAAATAAAATAGAAGAACTAGGCATTGGCAAAAGAAAAGTAAATTATAGAATGAGGGATGCTGGCTTTAGCAGGCAGCGTTATTGGGGTGAGCCATTCCCAATTGTATGGCAAGATGAAACTGCTATAGCTTTATCAGAAACTGACCTTCCATTGGAACTGCCTTATGTTGAAAAATACAGTGCTGGGCCAAATGGAGAAGGGCCATTAGGGAATATGACTGAGTGGCTGCAAATCCCCCCTTTGGGGGGTGGGAGGGCTAGGGAAACTTCAACAATGCCAGGGTATGCTGGCAGTAGTTGGTATTTTTTAAGATACATGGATCCAAATAACACCGAAACTTTTTGCGGTAGAAAAGCCAGCGATTATTGGAACCAAGTAGATGTGTATGTAGGAGGCACAGAACATGCAGTGGGGCATTTGCTCTACAGTCGCATGTGGTCGAAAGTGTTGTACGACTTGGGTTATATAGGTTTTGATGAGCCGTTTAAGAAACTGGTAAATCAGGGGATGATAACTGCAATTGGATTTTATGTAAAATCATTAACTTTTAAAAAGGGTGGTGGAAGTTTTTGTGGTATGTTTGGAAATCCAAAAGATTTAATTGATAATAATATAACAAAAAATGAGTACGGAGACGAACTGGTAGTAGAGGATTACTCTAAAGATTCACTATTATTCAGATTACCATACATAGGTAATTACACAAACATTGATAAGACTATATCTAGAAGTGACTTTAAAATTTATCATAGCGAAGTAGGTAAAAATTATTGGATTCCTGACGAGACTGGTTTCATTTGGATATCGAAAGATAGTAATAAAGACAATGATTATTTTACTGTAGAATTTTTTAGTGAAAAAATGTCCAAATCAAAATACAACACCGTAAACCCCGATGAACTTTGCAATAAATACGGTGCCGATACTTTCCGCATGTACGAAATGTTCCTTGGCCCTGTGGAGCAAAGCAAACCTTGGGATACAAAAGGTATTGAAGGTGTGCATCGGTTCTTAAAAAAACTATGGAGGTTGTTCTTCGCTGATATCTCCGCAGTTCCCTCTCCTTTGGAGAGGGCCAGGGGTGAGGCTACGGGTGGTGAGCCAAAATGGGTGGATGAAAAACCCACCGATGCAGAGTATAAAATTTTACACAAAACAATAAAAAAAATAGAGCAAGACACAGAAAATTTTTCTTATAACACCGCCGTAGCCGCATTTATGATTGCAGTAAATGAACTATCAGATGCTAAATGTTATAAGAAAGAAATATTATCGCAAATACTTATTTTGTTGGCACCTTATGCTCCTCATATTGCAGAAGAATTGTGGGCAGCATTGGGTTGTGGTGGTTCTATTTTAGATGCACAATATCCTATTTTAAATGAGTCGTATTTGGTAGAAGCTACCAAAGAATATCCAGTATCTATAAATGGAAAAATGCGTAGCTCGGTATTATTAGCTACAGAAGCCAGCGAAGAAGAAGCCCGAGCAGCAGTGCTTAGAAATGAGGTTATTTTAAAATGGATGGAAGGGGCGGAGGTAAAGAAATTTATTTTTGTAAAGGGAAGAATGATAAATGTGGTGATTTGATTTGACACAAAAAAATTAAGGTTACTATTTCTTAACGAAGCGTATTTGCATATTTCATTGCCTTTGTTTTTTTGTAAAATCTTTTGCGAACTTTGTTTCCTTTGCGGCTTTGTGTGAAACACTTACCTTACACCTATGAATAATAATATAAACTCTATTCTAAAAAAGCATCACCCTACTTTTCACCCAATAATTAAAATAAACAAAGAAAAAGAAACAATTATACCATTCGATTTTACAGGAGCCAACAATGAAATTTCAAAAGATTTAATAGCCGATAATACAAAATTTTCTAATTGGATAAATGATAAATTAAAAAAAGAAAATGCCAGCTTTGGTATTGGTGGTTATAATGAAAATCGAACATTTTATAGTCGTAGTAAACTCTTTGAAGGAGTGCAAGCACGAACTTTACACCTAGGTGTAGATTTGTGGGGAGCAGCTGGTACACCCGTTTATGCGCCCATAGGAGGCATGGTGCACAGCTTTGCTTTTAATGATAATTTTGGAGATTATGGTGCTACCATTATCCTACAACACAATTTAGAAACTACTGCCTTTTATACCTTGTATGGGCATTTGTCAATTGCAGATTTAGGAAAAATGCGTATTGGAAAATTTGTAACAAGGGGAGAAATATTTGCACACTTTGGAGAGCCAAAAGAAAATGGTGACTGGCCGCCACACTTGCATTTTCAAATAATAGAAGAGTTGGGATTGAAAGGGGGAGATTACCCTGGTGTGTGTACTATTGGCGAAGCAAAAAAATATTTAAAAAATTGTCCAGATGCAAATTTGATGATAAATTTATAAATAGATTTATTTGAAAGTATTGGTATAATAATTCAGTTGCGGGCTGAAGCCATGATTAGAATTATATTTTCTTCACCTTAAATTACGGAGCTATTCAACTTTTTTATTTTTCTTCTTTTTTTTATTTGGTTCATATACTTCAATAGTTTTATTAAGGAGTGTAAGAAAATCATTTTGTAAAAAAACTGTTTTGTCTGCAGATGCTTCTGCTACTGCTTTTACAGCGTTCCAACTTGCTTTATTAATGTAAGTTGATTCTTTTAATTTTAAACCATACATAGCCACTGCTGCTGCAAACCTTATTGCATTATTAGTAGTGTCTAATTGTGCAGAAATATTAAAATCTATTTTTTGTACATTTTTTGCTTTGTCCTTTACATCATAAAACTGCAATATTAAATTACCTAATATGCTATTTTTTTTTTGCTGAAAAGTAGGTACAATTTCAAATATTGCCATAGTACTTCCACCACTTCCTATTTCGCCTCCATCTAAGTCGCTACTTGCATCTTGCACGGCTTCTTTTTTGTTATCAAACCCAACCAATCTATAACTACCCACTGCCTCCGCATTAAATTGAATGTTAATATATGCATCTTCTGCTACCGCATACAATGTTTCTGTAAGTTCTTTTACCAATACTTTTTCTGCTTCATGCAAGTCGTCTAAATAAGCATAGTTACCATTGCCCCGCTTAGCCAATGTTTGTAATTTTGAATCTTTAAAATTTCCCATACCTACACCCAAGCAGGTAAGATATATACCCGTTTCTCTTTGTTTGGATATTAATTCATCCAAAGCTTTTTCAGTTGTTTGTCCTACATTAAAATCTCCATCTGTAGCAAGTATAACCCTATTGTTTCCCCCAACTATAAAATTAGACCTTGCCATTTTGTATGCTGCTTCTATGGCTGATTCACCAGGGGTGTCACCAGCAGCTTCAAGTAATTCAAGGCTATTATTAATTTTTTCTTTTTCACTACCAGCCGTAGGTGAAAGCCATGTGCCTACAATGCCGCCATAAGTTATAATAGAAACTTTGTCTACTGCCCTAAGGTTATTTACAAATAATTGAAATGCCTGTTTTAGTAAGGGTAGTCTATTCGGCATATCCATACTACCTGATACATCAATTAAAAAAACAAAATTACCCGCAGGTATTTTATCTAATTCTATTTTTTTTGCACTAAGTTTTAGAAACAGCAATTGGTTTTTTATATTCCATGGACAAGCGGAGAGTGTACTACTAATATTTAAAATATTATTGCCAGTTGGTTTTTCGTATGCAAGATTAAAATAATTTACCATTTCTTCAATGCGTACGGCATCTTTAGGTACTGTCATTTTCATATTTACAAACCTGCGTACATTACTATACGAGGCTTTATTTACATTTAATGAAAATGACGAATTAGGATAATTATAAGTAGATACAAATTCATTTTCTACCAATTTAAAATAAGTTTCATCGCTTATGTAAGGGCTAGATTTTGCATTGCGACTAGCATCTTTTGTAAAGGAAATAAGCTTCGGTTTATTTTTTAAAAGTGTGGCAGTAGATATTTTTAAAACAATTGTTTGCCATACATCTGTTTTTACTTTTATAATTTGCTTTTCAAATCCATCTAAAGTAATGGTTATAGAATCGTACTGCAATGCGGTATTTATACCGAAGCTACCATCATGGTCAGTGGTATAACCTATATTACTACTATGCAATAATATTTTTGCTGCATTTAAAGGAATATTTTTTTCATCTTGTACAACACCACGTAAATAAAATTGTGCATTTGCACTGATTGCAAACAAACAA
>JANXOQ010000194.1 GCA_025357775.1 Ferruginibacter sp.
GAAAATGGGCAATGGGGACCAATAATTAAATTTAATAAAGCCAAGTTAAAAGTAATAGGTAATGGAGCTAATGGAAAATATACACAAGAAGAATTAGCTGCAATAGGTTTAGATACTGTCAAAAAAATGATATTGACACAAGACCCAAAAGCATTTGATAAAAAAATTACAGCAAAGAAAAATACAACAAAAAAAGCCGCTCCAAAAAAGAAAGTAACTAAAAAGAAATGATGATTATTGAATATGCATTATGTAAGGAAGATTATGTGGAATACTTTGCATATATGTATTGGGATTGTAAAAAAAAGAAAAAACAAAGACAAAAAAACATATCAATGCAGCTGCTTTATGTGTTCATTTTTTGTGCTGTTCTTTATTTTACAGGTTCGTTTGGTTTCAATGTAAAATATATAATACTTTCTTTTTTATTAATGTTTTGTATTTCACTTTTAACATTAATTAGTGGGCGTTCAGATTTAGTTAGACAAGCAACTGCCATTGCTGACGACCCCGAAAATGCTTCAATATTTGAAAAAATTTTATTGACGATTACAGATAATGATTTCCAAATAAAAAATAAATTAATTGAAACAAAATATACTTGGATTGCTTTCGTAAATAAAATTGAAACAAAAAATTATTATTATTTATTTCAAAATTCTATACAAGCAATAATAATTCCAAAACGAGTATTTAATAATCCAGAAGACAAACATTTATTTGAAAAAATACTAATTAGAAATTTATCATTAGATGCAGAAGTAAAAGAATCAATACATTAATTAATGCAAGAAAATAAAGAAATAAAAGCTTTACTAAAATTGATAGATGACCCAGATGAAGTGGTGTACGAAACAGTGAGCAATAAAATAATATCATTTGGAAAAGAAATAATACCCAACTTAGAAAACTACTGGAATACAATAGAAAATTTTGAATTGCAAGAAAAGGTAGAGTTATTAATACAACAATTACAATTTGAAGATGTAAAGAAAGAATTTATAAAATGGAATAATGATAAACCTGATTTATTAGCAGGCACAATGCTTATTTCTAAATACGTGTATCCTAAAATGGATACAACCTTTATTTTTAAAGAAATAGAAAAACTACGAAGAAATATATGGCTAGAAATGAATACTTACCTAACCCCAATGGAACAAATAAATGTATTGGGCAGTATTATTTATAGTTATTATAAACAGCAAGGTTTAGAAATTTCATATCAAAATATTGATGGCTTTTTAATAAATAAAACTCTAGAAAATCATAAAGCAAATGCTTTTGGAAATGGTACAATGATTTTAATTTTATGCCATTTGTTGGATGTGCCGGTAAAGGCAATTAACATTCCAAACCAATTTTTACTAGCTTATTTTGATACACATTATGAAATAATAAATTCTGCTGGGCATGCTACTGATAAAATTAAATTTTATATTGACCCTGTAAATGGACAAATGTATTCTCATAAAGATGT
>JANXOQ010000227.1 GCA_025357775.1 Ferruginibacter sp.
AAAATCTGCAACCATACTTAGATGAGTATTGTTACAGATTTAATAGAATAAAATCATTCGATAGTATCTTCCATAATCTAACTTGTAGAATGATTAAACATAAACCAGTTTATTTAACACAATTAAAAATGGAGTGAGTAAATGCCTACTTCAAAATTTTTATATAACTTTATAAAAAAAAAATAGTATGCAATTACAAATTATTAAAGATGGTTACGGTAATAATACTGGCATTTTTGTGCCAATGAATGACTGGGATACCATTACACAAAAACATCAAGACCTTAAAGCACTTGTGATGGTTGAATCTGAGCCACGCAAAAAAAAGCTATCTGAACTGGCAGGTACATTATCAAATCAAACTGCAGAAGCATTACTCAAGCACATTGAAGAAAGCCGAAATGATTGGGAAGAAAGACTTTAAACCTACTGTTTTATGTATTTATTAGATACCAATACAATTATTCATTATCTCAGTGCTTCGTTGCCTCCATCTGCTATGCTTTTTATGCATTCGGTTGTAAATATACAAAGTAATATCTCTGTTATCTCTAAAATAGAAACGCTTGGCTACAATTTTTCTAACGTTACCGAAAAAAATACAATGGAATCTTTTGTAAATGTTTCTGCGGTTTTACCTATAAATGATGAAGTGGTAAACAATACAATTGCTATCAGAAAAAGCAAAAAAATAAAATTGCCAGATGCTATTATTGCAGCTACTGCAATTACTAATAATCTTACAATACTTACCAACAATATTAACGATTTTAAAAACATAAGTGGCATAACTTGTATTGACCCTTGGGAGCAATAAAAAAGCCTCCACGACTTTAAAACATGAAGGTTTTTTATTGAATTTAGAATTAGTCAAAATACTTTCCTATCGACATTTCTAAATCTTTCAAATGATATTTTTCAAGTGTTAATAATACTAAGTCATTATCATAAGCAAATTTCCTTTTTATTTTATCTCTTCTTAATTGTGATAATAAAGATTTTACATCACCAAATTTATCAATAGGCTTGAAATGTTGCTCCCCTTGAAATTCTACTAGAATTGATAATGATGGTATGTAAAAATCATAATATAATTTGCCCTTATCTATAGCACCTAATGGATTATGCTGATGAATAAACTTAATGTTTTTCTTACTTAAATAATCAATTAATATCAATTCTCCTTTCGATGTATTATGCCCACATTTTGGACAACCACATTTACTATTAATATGATTATTGTAGTTAGTAAGAAAATTGCAATTATGTTTTTTACAAAATACTTTCATAAATGTTGTCTGAGACAAATACTCTTGATTTTCAGGATAACTATATTTTTCTCCATGAATAATTTTACCCATCTCTACAAACTTAGCATAGCCACTCCTTCGTTTAGCAGACTTTTTTCTATTAGCACATAAAAAGCAACCTCTTTTACTTGAAATATGCCTGTTGTAGTTTATTTCAAAATTGCCTTTATGTTCATTGCAATAAACCTTTAAATTAGTTAAAGCATTTAAATAAACTTGTTCAATTGGATATTCAAACTTATCTCCGTGAATTTCTTTTGCAAGCATCACAAACTTTTCGTATCCATTTTTTCGTTTAGATGTTGAGTGTAAATATCCACATTTAGGGCAACCACATTTGCTGTATATATGTTCACAATAACTTTGAAAAAATGTATTTTGGTGAAAATTGCAAAAAATTGACAACTTGGTAAATGAGTTTTTATATTCTTGATATTTTGGATAATTATATTTATCGCCATGTATTTCTTTTCCAAGTGTCACAAACTTTTCATAACCATTACTCCTATTTTTTGAATGTATTTCCATAGTACATTTTGTGCATCCTGATTTTCTATAAATATGTTGATGATAATTTTTTTCGAAATTGAGGTCGCACTTTCTACAATGAATTGAAAGTAAAGTATTGATATCTTTATATCCTTGTGTTTTAGGGTAACTATATTTATCATCATGCAAATATTTTCCTTTTGCTACAAACTGCTCGTATGTTGTTTTTTTTAGCATAACTATACTTTTATATTTTTTATTTATTATCAATTAAATATTTCACTTCCGCTTTCACCTTTTTATAATTACTAAATAACTCGTTATTACTGACTGAATTTAATTTTTCAATCTTTAAAATTTCATTGTTACTTATGTCATTAGTAATAATTTTTTTATTGAATAGTCTATTATTTCCCTCACTTAAAATACAATAAAAACTTCCTGTTTCAAGCTGAG
>JANXOQ010000262.1 GCA_025357775.1 Ferruginibacter sp.
CTAATGACCTTTCAGAAAACTATAGAGATATGATTACAACATTGCAAGATTTATACCTTAGCAATGTAAATCTCCGTATGAATGAGGTTATGAAAGTAATGGCAATTGTAACTTGTTTACTTGCCCCAGCTACTGTAATTGGTGGTATATTCGGAATGAACTTTGATAGAATTCCTCTAATGCATAATAAGTGGGGGTTTTTTGTGTCGGTTGGGCTTATGCTTTTTATACCTGTACTAATGATTCGCTCTTTTAAAAAAAGAGGCTGGTTTTAAATTGATTTTTGCCAGCTCACCCATTGTCAAATGTCTTACATCCGTTAATCTAAAACCATTTCTACCCTCGTAGGGGTGTCTTTTCCACTAACAATGGTTTTACTACTAAGTGCTATGGCTTTTATTACCTCTGTCATATTTTCCATATCAAGTGTGGCTATTTCATCAGATAATTTATGGTAGTTCGGTTCATTATCCATTTTAGATGTAGAGATGGTGTGTGCAGGTACACCAAGCGCAGCAAGGGTTGCATTGTCACTTCTATAAAATAAATTTTCTTTTAAGTAAGGGTCTGGCTCAAAATGAAAAGCTGAACCTTCTAAATTTCTTTGCAATATTTTTCCAAAATCAGATTTTTCAAAACCTGTTATGTAAGCACTATTTTTACCCCATTTGCTTTCTGTACCTATCATTTCTAGGTTAAACATGGCTACCACTTTATCTGCATTTATATTTTTAGAAAAATATTGAGATCCATAGCCTCCAATTTCTTCTGCAGTAAATGCTACAAATATTAAGGTGCGCTCATTATTTTTTAGTTTTGCAAAATAATTTGCCAACATTATAACCGCAGTAGTGCCAGCTGCATCATCGTTTGCACCATTATAAATTGAATCTCCTTGTATTGGTTTTTTAGTTGTTCCTAAGTGGTCATAATGGCCAGAGTATACGACAAACTCATCCTTTTTACTTTTTCCAGGTAGTACCGCTATCACATTTGAATAATTGGTTTCGGTTACTTTGTTATTTATTTCTATTTCATATTTTTTTGCCTCATTATTACTTAATACAAAAATTATAGAATAACCAGATTTCTCAGCATCTCTTTTAAACCTTTTAAGCTTTTTAAAATCGTTTGCAAAAAAACTATTTACCAATACCAATTGGTTTTTTTCTTTTCCTAAAATTTCTTCTGCTTTCTTTAATAAGTTTTCACTTTTACCAATTAATATTTTAGTATAATTAGATAGTTCATTTATTTTTATAACAGAGTCTGTAGTAATGGCAATAATATTTGCTTCTTCTATTTTTGATGTATCAATTATAGCCTTTGCATTTAAAAATTTTGTACGTGCATATACAAATGTTTGCTTGTATGTTTTTAGGCTTGCATACATATTTAAGCCTGCTTTTTTAAATTCGTCTGCAATAAAATCAGCAGCCTTATCTATTTCTACTGTTCCTGTTTTTCTTCCTTTCAATTCATTTGCTGCTAAAAAACTTTCAATACGAAAAGCCTCTTTTACATTTAACAATGCATCTGCTTTTTGTGCAAAACATATTGAACCTAAAATTGAAAATATAAAAAATACACTTATACTTTTTTTAAACATACATTTTTTCATTTATTTAATACAGCTTAAGTTAATAAAGACCAAAAGTACAGCTTTGAGAAATTTAAAAGGCTTTAAAGGCTCATCATCTCTTTAAACTTCACTGCCTGTCTTCTGCTCACTTCTATTTTTTCACCTCCTTTTATGTCAAGCATTAATCCTCCATTAAAAAACGGTTCCACTTTTTCTATCATTCTTAGGTTAATAATATGTTTTCTATTTGCCCTAAAAAATACTTTTTCGTCTAATCTTTCTTCTAATGCATTTAATGATTTTAAGATAAGTGGCTTGTTGCCACCAAAAAATACCTTGGCGTAATTGCCTACACTTTCAAAAAGTCTTACTTCACCTAGTTTTACAAACCAGCATCGTTCTCCATCTTTTACAAACACTTGGTCATGTTCACTAAGTGTTCCTCTATATCCATTTGCAAGTTCTGCTGCAGCTTCTTTTTCCTCTGCTTGCTGTAGTTTTTGCAAGGCATCTTTTAATCGTTTAGGTTCTATAGGCTTCATTAAATAGTCCAATGCATTTACTTCAAATGCTTTTAATGCATACTCATCATAAGCCGTTGTAAAAATTACATGCGGTGTTCTATCAAGTTCTTCTAGCATAGCAAAGCCTGTTTTACCTGGCATTTGTATATCTAAAAAAATAAGGTCTGGTACAAGCGTTTCTATTTTTTCTATTCCCTCATCTGCATTGGCTGCTTCACCAATTATCTCTACTTCAGGAAACTCGGCCAGCAACTTTTTCAATTCATTCCTTGCTAATCTTTCATCGTCTATTATTAGTGCTTTGTACATATTTATTTTTTATATACTTTATAAAATTTGTGCTACTGGCATTGTTATTTTACTCTCTACCATGTTGCCATTTTTTTCTTCTATTTCAAAATGTGCTTTTTGTTGGTATAATAAGTTCAATCTGTCATGTGTACTTTTTAGCCCAAAGCCAGATGATGGGCTCTCTTTTAAAGCCTGCAAATTACCTGTGTTTTGTACCACCAATTCGTGATGGTCATCTTTAAAATATGAGCGAATTATTATTATACCTCCATTTACATCTTTACTAATGCCGTGTTTTATTGCATTCTCTACTAAATTTTGCAACATCATAGGTGGTATTGGTTGTGTCAACGTATCAGGGTCTATATGCATTTCTATTTTCAATCTTTCTTCAAAGCGCATGTGTTCAAGAGCTAAGTAATCTTGTACTATATCCAACTCCTGCTCTAGTGTTACTGTTTCTAATTTATCTGTTTGCAAACTGCTCCTCAAAATATTGCTAAGCTCTGTAATAGCTGTTCTTGCACGCTCTGGGTTTTCATCTACCAATGCCCTTATACTATTAAGTGCATTAAAAATAAAATGTGGGTTTATGTGCGATTTTATTGTTTTTAATTCCAACGATTTCACTACTGCTTCCAAGCGAAGTTTATCTAGTTGGTCTTGCCTATTTTTATCAATATAATGCCATACAATATATATCAAAAGCCAAAGCGAAAGAAATATAAAAATGTTAATTAAACTATACCAATAATCTCCTTTATTTTTTTCGTATTGCCAAATTTTATTTTTATCTCTATACCAATGTGTTTGTTTTTTTATTTTTGTGTATTCACTAAATTTTGTTGAGTCTATTTTATTGTTATTTTCAAAAAGATAATAATCAGTGTTCACCAATCCTCTTTCTTTTTCAAGTAAAATGGCTTTCTCTTTTCTTTCGTTTTTTTCAAGATGTTCAAACGATTCTGTGGGTATTGTTTCAATAAATTCTGTAGTAAAGAAAATAAGTGTTGTAGTTATGATTACAGAGGTAAAAAATATTAAAATAACTTTAGAGAAAGAATTATTAATCCAATTTACTTTTTTTAAACAAAGCCTAAGTAAATGTGTAAATAAAATAAACGTAACTATTTCTACAATCCCTTCAAATATATAAGCATTTCTTTTGGCTGCTGTATTAAAATAATAATCTTTATCAAACTTATAATATAAGATTGCAAACAAAGCATACAAACCTATCCAGCCTATTATTTGGCAAAGCCAATATCTTGTTTGTTTATTCATAATACACGAATATATTGTGGTAAGCTAATATTAAGTTTATAAAATATTATTATCGGTAATTTTTTAGGGTTAAAGGGTTATTAAAATGTATCAAAATGCCCAATACTTAATCATTTTACCTAATATTGTATAACTCATCAAATATTTAAAATTTTTAAACTTAACAACATGTCAACATTTAACCTATTGGATATAGCTAAAAGCTATTTCAATAATGAATTAGTAAGTAAAGTAAGTTCTCACCTTGGCGAAAATGAAGGTGGAATATCTAAAGCAATAAGTGCTATTTTTCCATCTGTTATTGGTACAATTGCAGATAAAGCATCTTCCTCGCCTGATGCAGCAGATGCTGTAGCTAAAATGGCTAGTACACAAAACGAAGGTGGAATTCTAAATTCGATCTCCAGTTTTTTACATCCAGATTCTAGCCAAAATATGCTTGGACAAAGTAGTTCTTTAATAAGTTCATTATTTGGAAACGGTGGGTCTAGTAATATGCTTACAAATCTTGTTTCAAGCTTTGCTGGAGTAAAATCTAGTAGCGTAGGCACAATTTTAAGTATGGCAGTTCCAACGATATTAGGTTTAATTGGAAAACATACAAAAGAAAATAATTTATCTTCTGGTGCAATGTCTAGTATGTTAGGTGAGCAAAAAAAATCTGCTATGAGCATGTTGCCAGCAGGTTTTAGTTTATCATCACTTACTGGTGGTACTAGTAGTGTTGCAAGCACAGTATCTAGTGCAGCTACTAGTACTTATAATAATGTAGAAGAAAAAGCAGCTGGTGGTATGAAATGGTTATTACCGTTGTTATTAATTGCAGGACTTGCTGCTGCTGCATGGTATTTCTTTAAAGATGGTTGTAACAAACCAACTGGAGATACCACTGTTACTACCATAGAGACTACTCCTGTACAAAACACAACTGCTACTAATACAACTGTAACTACTGTTGCACCAAAAGTAACTGTAGACTCGGTAACAGGTTTTGTAAATTATGACCTTGGTGCACCTATGGATTTAAAATTATCTAATGGTACTGTTTTAGCTGGTGTAGCTACAAATGGTTTTGAAGCAAACTTGGTTAATTTTTTAAACACTGGCTCTATAGATACTGTAAATAAAAAAGCCAACTGGTTTAATATTCATGATGTACAATTTAAGTCTGGTGGTACAGAATATGCATCTCAAAAAGCTGTTGCACAAGTAAAAAATGTAGCTGCTATTTTAAAAGCATATCCAAACGCTGTTTTAAAAATTGGTGGTTATACTGATATTACTGGCGATGCTGCTAAAAATAAAGCATTGTCTCAAAGTAGAGCTGATAAATTAATGAAAGATATTATTGCTGATGGTGCCGCAGCTACTCAAGTAAAAGAAGCCATTGGATATGGTTCTGAATTTGCAGAAGCAAAAGCTGGTGATAAAGAAGGTATGGCAAGAGATAGAAGAACTGCTGCTAAAGTTTCTTCAAAATAATAATATTAGTTTTTACAAAAAGCCCTTCGAAATTTCGAAGGGTTTTTTGTTTTGTATCATTTATAAATTTAGTTCAGTACAATTTTCGAAAATTACATATGTTAGCCAAAGCTTGTTGAATGCAGGTTTATTTATAAGCATGTGGGATAAAAAGCCCACTTAGACTATATTATGAATAGGAATATCTATAATTTATAAAACGTATTTAACCCTTTTATTTTATGCATCATAATTTGAGGCTTTTTGTAAATCTATTTGGTATTACGTTACAATTTTCTGCTTGTATATTGGCACTGTACTACAAGGTTCGCCATACATTATACTTTTTACAAATGGTCTAAGTTTTTGGGTAATAGCAATATATGCCACTTCTCCTATTGGTAATTCTCCACAACCTTTTATTACTACTCTCGCATCTTTATATTCTGTTGCATTTATTACTGCTATATTTTGTAGAAGTATTACTTCTTTTGTGTAAGCTTCTGTACCAAAAACTATATTTTTTGCTATAGGTTGTAGTAGGCTTGTTACTAACATATATGCCCACACTGGTATTATAGCATCTGCACTACAAGTAAGCGCTACAATTTTATTTTCATATTTATCCGTTTTTAAATTTTTTAATGCTTCT
>JANXOQ010000271.1 GCA_025357775.1 Ferruginibacter sp.
TGTTTGTCCTGCCCGAACCAAAGCTTGGATGTGTACTGCTGCTGATTGTACGAACGTCAAGCCCAACTATTGCAAAACCCCATGTTGGCTGTAGGTTTTTCTTCGCTTTAGTCGGTTGTCATTTCAGCAAGTTCTTCAATAAGTCTGTCGTGTTTTGTCTGCCATAATTCAGTCCGTTCTTTCTCTGGCAAATTGTACATTTCAAAGACTTTATTGATTTTAAATTTTGAATTTTTTATAAATAAGTTTGCACTTTCAAAGGTACTGTCAAAATGGGTATGAAACATAAGTCCATAAATTCCTAATGTCACCGCAAACGGAATATTGCCACAATCTTTTTCTAAAGTAATCCTTGCTCCTTCTATATTTTCTAAATCGTCTAAAATTTTTCCACCTTCGCTGCCTTTTGTCCCAATTTATTTTTTATTATCAAAAGGCTTCCAATTAAAGTCTTCAAGCAATGTAATTACAGTCGTAGCTATTTTAATTACATTGTCATTGTCCACCTGATTTGCATTTTGAAAAGATTTTGGGAAAATTGAAACTCCTAAATAAATATTGTAATGCAAACAAAGCATTGAATTGTTATAAATAAAGTCCCAATAGAAACTATCAAAGTCATTAAGCTGTTCAGTAAAAACGATGTTTAACTCGGTCTTAAAAATTGTAGCAACTTTTTCAAACTTGTAAAATTCGCAGTCGCTGTCAATGATAGTTTCTGTCCAACCTTTTGATTTATCTATTTGAAAAGTCATTGTGCAATTGAGGGTTCTCTAAACTTACAGCCAACACAATATTATACGCAATCCCACAAAGAACCAAATTATAAAAGATTTTTAATCATACAATTAATATTACGGTTTTAAGATTGCAGAATTAAATAAAATTAGATAATTCTATTGCAGCAATAATAATAAGTATTGTACTAAATAATTCATTATCAATAACAATATTGTACGTATTTACAATTGTTTACGGCTTTACTTTTTTATGCGGTATAAATCTTCAATGGGGCTTTCTATATTTACAAGTATATCTCTTCGTACATGCAAATACCGTTGTGTAGTTTTTAAATCAAAATGTCCTAAAATATCTTGTATAAAAACTACATCTACACCTTTTTCTAACAGGTGAGTAGCAAAGCTGTGGCGCAAACTGTGAAAACTTACACTCTTGCTAATACCCGCTTTTATTTTAGCATCGCTAAAAATTTTTTGAGCACTTCTTATGCTGTAAGGTTCGCCTTGTACCAACCCTTCAAATAAATAATTTTTTGGCTTCACAATACTTAGCTTATAATATTGTTCCAAAACATCTAATACAATAGGGCTAAGGCGCACATACCTATCTTTTTTTCCTTTACTACAATACAAAAAAAGTTGTTCTCGTTCTCTATCAATATCCTGAAGCCTCAGATTTATAACTTCGCTCACACGCAAGCCTGCGCTATATGCAATAAAAAGTATGGCCTTATGTTTTAAGTTAGTAGGCGCAGCAAATAATCTGCGAAGTTCAGTTTCTCCAAGTACTTTTGGTAGTTGTAGGTGTTTTTTAGGTCTTGGTATTTCTACAAAAAACTTTTCACGCCGTAGCACTTGTTCATATAAAAATTTGAGTGCATTTAGCCTACTATGTATCGTATTCTCACTAAGTTTGAGGGTAGCAATACAATAATGTATGTAACGCCTCACATCCTCAGTAGTAAGAATATCAGCATTATTATTTTTTATTATTTGTAAGTAAAGCCCTATTTCATTTTTATATGTTCGTATAGTACTTTTGCTGTAAGCCATAAGCTGCATAAGTTCTACCGAGCGTGTAAGTAATTGTAAATTATTACTATTTAGTTTATACACTATTTTTTCTGTTTCTTTTGTGCCTGCAATTTGCTGTAATGTTTTTGCCGCTTGCCGCTTTGTTAAATAGTCGCTAAGTGCAAATTTATTTATTGTTGCTATATCTACTACTGCATTTGCCAATGCTTCATAATGTTCTTTTTTGCAAGGCAGATACCAATACTTATAGTTATCACACCACAGTATATTTTTTATTTTTTTTATAGCCTTTAGTATTATTTTATTACTTACAAAAAAAATCCCAATCCGTTCCTCTTTGTTTGCAGGTATTGTAATTACTTTTAATGTTATAATTTGTTTCTCTGTAGTTATTTTATCTATAATTGGTAAAGCATTATCGGCAAGTACCTTTTTTTGTATCAATTTATCATCTACAATTATATTAAATTCAATTTTTTCTAAAGCCAATGTCGTAATGTTATCCTCAGCCATAGGCAATTTACATTTTTCTCTATTAAAAGCATTATCAGCAATATGCCATGCACAATGGGTTTTGCTCCAGCGAGCATCTGTTTTTTGGCGAAGGGTAGTTATAGTTTTACTATTGTATTCAAACAACACTAAAATTCTTTTTTGCCCTTTGTGTAATATAGGTTTGTACTTTATAATAATTTTAAGGTTGTATAGTTTGCAAGGCTTTGCCATCCCTCAGTCACACTTATTTTATACAAATGGCTGTTGGCAGTTAGCTGGTGACATCCAAATTAAGTATATATGATTCATTAAACAAAAATATTATCAATTATTAAAAAAAAGTTACAAAAAAAGACTAAGAAGTACATATCCAAAAAATGAAAAACTGATAAAAAAACTTTATAACTCCTTTTGTCCAGCATCGCATATTTCCAAAACTCATTCGCTTCTTTTCCCTTAGCATTGCTTAGCCCAAAAAACACATTCAATTTCTTAGCAACTCTAAACTCTAAAACCTTTTCAATCCCTTTGCATCTCTAAAGTCTAAAACTCTTTCTCTCCCCCTAGCCTCTCTTAGATCCAAAACTCTTCCACTTTGAACCTTTAAACAACTTTCATACATTTGTAAAAAAACACATTATGAGTAAATACGGTTCTGGTATATTACATGGTGCAGCTTTAGAAGCTTTGTACAACGATGCAAAAGACAATCAATTTGCATTACCCGCAGTAAACACCATTGGTACAAACACTATCAATGCTACATTGGAAGCAGCCGCAAAAGTAAACTCTCCTGTAATAATACAGTTTAGCAATGGAGGTGCACAATTTATAGCAGGCAAAGGCATGCCCAATGATAATTTACAAGCAAATATTGCTGGTGGCGTATCTGGCGCATTGCACATACACAATGTTGCAAAATATTACGGTGTACCCGTTATCCTTCATACTGACCATGCCTCAAAAAAATGGTTGCCATGGGTAAGTGGGTTAATAGATGCAGGCGAGCAATTTTTTAAAGAAAAAGGGCAACCATTGTTTAGCTCTCACATGCTCGATTTATCAGAAGAGCCAATTGAAGAAAATATTGCAACCTCTGTGCAATTTTTCAAACGCATGCAACCACTTGGCATGGGTATAGAAATAGAATTGGGCGTAACAGGCGGCGAAGAAGATGGCGTGGACAACAGCGATATTGACAATGATAAATTATATACCCAACCAGAACATGTAGCTTATTCTTACACTGAGCTAAGTAAAGTAGGAAAATTATTTACCGTAGCAGCAGCCTTTGGCAATGTGCATGGCGTATACAAAAGTGGCAACGTACAACTTACTCCCATTATTTTAAAAAATAGTCAAGATTATATTGAGAAAGAATTAAAGACAGCACCAAAACCAGTTTACTTTGTATTTCACGGTGGCAGCGGTTCTACACAAGCGCAAATAAGAGAAGCCATAAGCTATGGCGCCATCAAAATGAATATAGATACCGATTTGCAATGGGCATTTTGGGAAGGTATTTTAGAAAACTATAAAAAAAACGAAGGTTATTTGCAAGGCCAACTGGGCAACCCAGAAGGTGCTGACTCACCAAATAAAAAACACTACGACCCACGTGTATGGCTGCGCAAAGGGGAAGAAAGTTTTATAAAAAGACTAGAAATAGCCTTTGAAGATTTAAACTGTATAAATAGAAATAGTTGATTATTTATTTGTAATTAAATTAATAGAGTTAAGAAAAAAATATGACTTGGCTTAAATGTTAAATTTAAAAATATTTTATAAATCTTTTTCTTTTTTGGTTTACCAGCATTTAATCTTTGGGCATCTTCATTGGCGTCGCACATTGCATCTATATCTCTTTGTGCATCTTTTATTG
>JANXOQ010000222.1 GCA_025357775.1 Ferruginibacter sp.
TTAGATGAGTATTGTTACAGGTTTAATAGAATAAAATCATTCGAAAGTATTTTCCATAATATTACTTGTAGAATGATTAAACATAAACCTGTTTATTTAACACAATTAAAAATGGAGTAAGTAAATGCCTACTTCAAAAAAACTATATGGAGGTGATGAAGACCTAAATAAAGTTGAAGAGCTTTTTTATCCCATTATTAAAATTATTCGTACTGAAAGTGGCGGAAATTTTGAATACGAAATTAGCGGTGATTTAGTAATTATTTCAGGCGGAAAAGAGGAATTGAGAATACCAGTTAAAACTTTTATAGAACAATCCTCAAAACTATTAGCCAAAATAAAATCATCAAAAAGTGCATTCAGCCTTCCAGAAACTGAAGCGTTTATGGCATCTATAAACTGCAAGACTTTAAAAGCAAAAGCGACATCAAAAACTGATATTCGTATTGTAATTTACGACCAACGAATAAACCAAACTGCAGAATTAGGCTTTAGTATTAAATCACAATTGGGTGGTGAAGCCACCCTATTGAACGCAGGTAAAACAACAAATTTCATTTATCAAGTTTTAGGCTTTAAACCAAACGAAAAGGAAATAAAAGCTATCAATGACATTGATACAAAAAGTAAAATTAAAGACAGAATTGAAGCTATAAAAAATGTAGGTGGAAAATTAAAATTCATTACACCTCAACAAGACATTTTCAAAAATAATTTAGTACTTATTGACAGTTTGTTACCTAACATAGTTGCTGAAATTACAAAATTATTTTTTACAACTTCGTTCAGTTCCATAAAAGACTTGACAGAAAGTATCAACAAAGCAAACCCATTAAATTACGACACTCAATTTGCTCATACCTTTTACGATTACAAAATAAAACGCTTTTTGACAGACGTAGCTTTAGGAATGACACCTTCAAAAGTTTGGACAGGAATTTATGATGCAACAGGAGGTTATTTAGTCGTTAAAGAAAACGGTGATGTTTTATGTTACCACATTTATAATCGTAATCAATTTGAAGACTATTTATTTGCTAACACAAAACTTGAAACGGCAAGTAGCACAAGACACGAGTTTGGAAAAATATACGAAGAAGGTGGACAATTTTATTTCAAACTAAACTTGCAAATTCGTTTCAAATAACAAGACAGACCAATACGAAGTCCACATAGGGCTTCGTACAACATTGGGTTTGCCAAAAGTTGGGCATTTGTAGCGTACAATCAGCAGTGCTGCACATTCCAGCTTTAGTTCCGGCAAGACAAGCAACATTCGGCTTTTATTTCTTATCATCAATTTCATATCTTTACTCATCATCGGTTACCGGGCAGACAGTTGGTCAATACCCAACCATCGGCAAGCCCTACTCGTTGTAAGAACCTGCGAGTAGTTGAAATATAATTTAGCTTTTAAAGCAGCAATAAACATCTGAACAAAAAGTAAAAACAGTGTATTTACTAATTATTTTCCTTATAATAATTTTACAAATAAAATAATAGTTATGAAAACTTTTAAATTTCTCCTCTCTGCATTTTTAATTACAACCCTTTTTACATTTAACCAATGTAAAAAAGATAAAATAACTGAACCTGCACCAGATAACCCTTACGGATTACCTAATGCTACACAAACAGGTGCTAATATCTTTGCTTGTAGAGTAAATGGAGTTAGTTGGATTTCAAAAACTGATATTTATAATCTAGGAGCATCAATTTCAAATGACACTCTAAATTTAGGAGGAGGAGGAGGAGGTTTACTTATGAATGGACTAGGGTTTAGTATAAAACAAATACAACAAGGGCAATCATATTTATTAAATACTACTATTTATCCATCAGGAAATGTTTTTATAACAAACGCTATTAATTCCTGTGTTAGTGGCACTTTGAATGCTCGTACTATAAGTGGTACTTTAATCCTTACTATATATGATTTAACCAATAAAATTGTTTCAGGTAAATTTAGTTGCACAATTCCTATACCTCAATGTGATACTTTAAAAATAACGGACGGACGTTTCGACATAAAATATAATTAAACCTTAAAACTAACAATTATGAAAAAAATTTTTATTGTAGTATTAGTGCTATTAAGTTTTGGTACTACTCATGCACAAACAAGTAACTTTGATTCTACTTCCTTTTATGCCAATTCCAATGCAGTATATGGCAATTTGGATAAAACAAAAATTACCACAGGTTTACTAAGAGAGTATGGTATAGATTTTATAAACCAAGATAATTATAATGGGCAAAACCTACACGACAGCAATTGGGTAAATCTTACAGATTGGAGGGTATTATATGCTAGCTTGTATAGTCAGCAGATAACTAATACAAGCAATATGCTTTACTTAGATACCATCAATAATAGGCTTAATAATTTTTCTACTAGTAATTTACCTATTGCGTTTGTAGGTTTAGATTATTATTTTAACGGGTTAGATACAAATGCAGTTGCTAATGGCTTAATAAAAATAATAAAAGGTAAATTATATGATGATACATTAATAGTAGCAGAAGCAAAGATTATAAAACGTACAGCTTATAAAAAATACAATGCCTTTGCCTTTTCAACTACCAAGCAAAAAATAAATACAGGTAACAATACATTTATTTTTAGATCAGAATTATTTTATACTAATACAGGAAAGTCCATTAATGAAATACAAATTTCACCTTTTGGTAATGGCGTTTATCAAACGGTTACTTTCAATTCTGCTTTTACAGTAAATTATCCTGACACAGGTCTTATTCCAGTTACTATAAAACTAATTTATACAGACGGTAGTACAAGCTTTAGCCATACAAAATTGGCGGTATACCCTTCTAACGTTCAAGCTAGGTATAGTAATATTCGTCCTTCTACCAATATACCTATAACTGCAACAAAACCATATTTAGGTGTTCTAGGTCAGGGAGATATTACTATACAACTGTCTGTAAATAATACCACAGGACAAATTCGCAGACCACTTATTGTAGTTGAAGGCTTTGACCCAGATGGTGGATATAGACTCAGCCCTGATTATTTAACAAACTTGAACTTTGATGCGAATATTGCTCCATTTGCTCCAGGTAGTGCTATCACATTAAATAATGGTCTAGATGACGCAAATTCCTATGATTTGATTTTCCTTAATTATGCTAATGGAACAGATTTTATACAACGAAATGCTTTTTTACTAGAAGAAGTTATTATTAGAATAAATAACCTTAAAACAACTTTTAATGGTGTTCGTCAGCAAAATGTAATAACAGGTATGAGTATGGGTGGTTTAGTGGTTAAGTATGCATTAAGAGATATGGAGTTAGCAAACATTGCTCATGAAACAAGACTTTTCATAAGCCATGATGCTCCACATTGGGGTGCTAATGTACCCGTAGGCTATCAAGCCTTAGTGCAGCACATAGGTACATGGAAAATTATAAATGTAAGTACAAATCCATTAACTATAAGCTATCAAGATTTATTCCCAGATGCGATAAATGCACGAAATTTATTTAACACCCCAGCTGCGAGACAAATGCTTATCCAACGCTATGCATTACTAGGTGACAACCTATACCCAATAAATACTGACCATATAAACTTTATGAATGAAATAAATAATATGGGTTGGCCTACACAATGTAGAAATATTACACTATCCAATGGTTCTTGTAGTGGAGCTACTCAGTTTCCTGAGGGAAGCCAACTGTTAAGTATTTATGGAAGCAAAAGTTTAGGAACTTATTTTGGGGGGCTATGGCGTTCATTGGTGCTAACACTTGGCGGTAGTGGATTAGGGATGACGGCAGGAACTATTGCAACGGGTGGTTCAATACCAATAAATTATAGTGCTTTGGCAATACAATTTCCACTGTCAATTATTACAACCAAAGGTGCTTTCTATTTTGATTTTGCAGCTTGGGCTACACCCAATGGAGGGTCATCGCAAGTTTACCAGGGCGATATGTATATTAAACGCCAGTTATTTTGGGGCTTATTTAATTCTACTAGTTACATAATTAAATGCCATGCAAATGCTACCGCAGGTATGTTAGCAATTGATAATGCCCCTGGAGGTGTATATGATATAAATCAGTTTGGTTTAGATGTTAACGGTATAAATAATCAATTACATTCAAGTCTAGGTACTTGGATAAATGCAGCCGTATTACAACCACGTTTTTGTTTTGTCCCAGTTGTAAGTTCATTAGCTATTGTTAATCCACAACAAAATTTATTTATGCCGATATGTGGCAATATACGTTGCACCCAGCCCACAGGTATAGCTACATATTTTGCACCCCAAACAAATCAAATTCATATTTCTAACACTCAACTATCAACAAATTGGATTTTGGCTAATCAAGCTACTACAAATAATTGTATACAAATTTGTGGTGTAAACGTTATTGGAAATGATTTTATTTGTAACTCCTCAGTATATGAAGTTTCAAACTTACCATCGGGTGCTACTGTGAATTGGAGTGTTCCATCAGGTAATTCTACTTTATTATTACAACCTAATACACCATCTGCAAATAAGTTAACAATAATAAACCAACATTTTTATCAAACAAATAATATCTCACTAACTGCAATAATTAATGGTGGGGATTGTAATACACTAACAAAAATTATAAACAATGATAATGACGGTAATCAAAATAATTCTTTGTATTGGGAACAACTAACTTGCCTTGCAGGCAATGTGCAGCATCCATTTAGAAGTGGAACGGTTGGTGGATCTAGTGCTGTTCCTTTTGTACATCAAGGTCGTTATGTATATGTACAAATTGGAAGTGGATATTCTTCGGTACAACTTACAGGTGGTACTCCATTAGCTTATGGTTTAGGACAATATAACTTTGGAGGTAATTGGACAAACTGTTTATATTTTCAACTTCCTTTATACTCAGGAGGGATTCCTTTTGGATTTAATTTAATAAAAGGTTCAGGTGGATGTACAAAACAATTATTATTTTTCTCCATATCAAATAACGGAAAAAATGCAGCGACTCAAGAAAATAATATTTTTTCTGCAACACCCAATCCAGTTCATGATTTATTAAATATAAAAGTTCAAGAAAATAAGTCAAAAAAAGAAAATGAAATTTCAGGCGAATACATTATAAAAGTTACAGAATTTAATACTCATTTTCTACTAAAACAAATGCGGGTTTTGAAAACAGGTAGTGATTTTCAAATAAATATGTCAAATTTGAAATCGGGTTATTATGCTGTGGAAATAATAGATAGAGAATATAAACAGGTTTTAAAAATATTCAAATTATAGAAAAGTGAAGTAGGTTTGCAAAGTTGCGAACCTATTTTTTTTGAAACTTGATAATGCAATTTGGTATTCTTACAACATGGGGTTTTGTAATAGTTGGGCTTGAAGTTCGTACAATCAGCAGTAGTAAACAGCCTAGCTTTGGTTCGGGCAGGACAAGCAACATTGGGCATTAGTTCTTAACATCATTATCTTATCTTTACTCAGCAGCGGTTTCGGGCAGACATTTGGTCAATACCCAACCATCGCAAAGCCCTGTCCGTTGTAGGCAATTTCGCAGGATTCTACCATAACAAACAATGAAAAGAAAAAAGATTAGAATATTTTTAATAATTACATTACTTATTGTTTTGACAGTATGACTATTTTGTGGAGTGCTTGCACACGACGAATTCGGAGACGATGTATATTTTATTAAACATAGACCAACTTGGAAATGGAGATTTTGTTCCCCAAGCGGGATGGGTGATTTAGAACCTAATCAAATGAATGCTGAACAAAAGAATGAACAACTTCTATTTGACGAGTTTGTTGCAAAAAGAATTACTAGATAAATTAATTGTATGAAATTTAAATTAATTGGGACAATATTCTTGATATTTATTTATATATCAAGTTTTGGACAGAAACTTAAAAACGGAACTTATAAATTCTCAATTAGAGATGCCGAATATGTCAGCCATCCAATTGTAGCGAAATGTAAAGTAATTATTAAAAGAGACAAAATAAAAGTAATTTATATTGACAGCAGTTTGACATTAATAAAATATGGTGACATCTTCGACGAGGGAATTCTAATGTGGCATAAGAAAACTAAACAGTGGATAATTGGACATTCAAAGCAGGACAAAAATGCAAAAGAAGTTGGAGGTTGTAGTGACGGACCAAGAGTAATTGACTTGAAGAAAAAAGAAATATGGAATTGTTAGACAATAATAAAACTGCCTACAACATTGGGTTTTGTGCAAGTTGGGCGGAAGGAATAACAATGAGCATTTGTGCATATCTTAGCTGTGGTACAGGCAGAAGAAATACTAATGAGCATTTGTAATATATTTTCTACATTTGTTTTTCAATCGGCTGCGGTTCCGAGCAGAAGGAATACTAATTCCCAACCTGCACAAAGCCCTAGTCGTTGGGCGTAAGCTTAAAATATCACCAAAATTATTGATAGTTATTGCGAAAACTTTAACTTTGA
>JANXOQ010000311.1 GCA_025357775.1 Ferruginibacter sp.
TAATATTTTTTTTGAAACAAAATATCATCCGAAGGAATATCTAACAAATCTGATGCAAGAACTACATCTGTTAATTTTTTTCTACCTCTATTACTTTTCTTTTCCTTTGTTACAGTTTCTTCTACGATTGTATTTACTTCAAATTCTACCTCTACTGGTACTTCATTTATTACAACAGGTAAAATCTCTTCTAGAATAGCCTCAAGCATAGGCTGTGTATGGGTAATAGCGTTTTTACTCTGTACTTTTTGGGGTACAGGCTCATCAAAAAAATCAAATAAAGATGCTTGTGTTGGAGACATAGTTGCAATTTAATCAAAACTCTTCGCACTACCTGTACTAGCTATTTTTAGCATTCTATCAAATTCTTCTCCACTAAGGTCGTTGTAAAAAAAATATACAGGGTCTACAGGTACACTATTTATGTGCACTTCGTAATGGCAATGCGGGCCTGTACTAGCTCCTGTGCTACCAACCCATCCTATTATTTCGCCTCGTTTTACTTTTTGCCCTACACTTGTTTTTATGCGCACCATATGCATGTACACTGTTTCGTAGCCATAGCCATGGTTTATTATTACATGGTTGCCTGTGCCGCCGCCTATGCCTGCTGTGGTTACTTGCCCATTTCCAGTTGCATATATTGGCGTGCCTTGTGGTGCGGTAAAATCTAGCCCATTGTGCATTTTTGCAATGCCATATATTGGATGTATTCTAAAACCAAATCCACTTGCTATTCTAGTAAGTTCTTTATTGCTAATGGGCTGAATGGCTGGTATACTTGCTAGCTTCTCTCCTTGGTTTTGAATTAATTTTTCTATACCTAAATAGCTGCTCTTTTGGTATTTTATTCGTGCATCAAGGTTATTTAACTGTGTTGCTATTTCTTTTGAAAGTGTTTCATCTGTTAAGCCATTTACTTTTGCTATTTCTTTTTGTTTTTCTATTAATTTTATTCTAGCACTATCGGGCACAGGGTTTTGCTCAAAAATTGAACGATACACTTCATTATCTCTTTTTTCTAAACTAGCAATTTGTTCTTCTAAATTACCCACTTTTATTTTTAATATTTTATAATTATCCTTCATTAATTCGTAGCGGGCAGCTTCGGGGTCTTTAGGTTTTGGCCCAAATTTATTATACAAATAGATTAC
>JANXOQ010000322.1 GCA_025357775.1 Ferruginibacter sp.
AAAAAAAGTACTTCTTTGCCACAATACAGATAGTTTGAGTTTAATAAGCAAAAGAAAATTGATGCGCTAAGTAATTTATTGTATTTAAAGATTACTTTTTTATATGGTAAAAGTGTGTGCTTATTTACTTTAAATATCAAGAAATCATTTATTATAACTTAAACAAATTATTATGTCTGGAAAAAAAATTAATTTAAAACCTTCTTTACTGGATAATATTATTAATACCACAGGTATCAACCCAGATGCTTTTAAAGGAACTATAGGAAACGAATCTGAGATAAGAGTTACGTTTGATAAAAATGAACCCTTCGCAACAGCTGCCGAGATTAAAGCGGCAAACGTTGCAAATGTGAGATATGAAGGGCATCGGCTGTTTCAAGGATCTACTGAACCTTCTCAAATACCAGGATATGAAACCAGGTTTGGTTATTTAAATCAACAGTTTAAAAAGCAAAATATTCCACTTGCAAAACAAACTCAAATTGTAGATGAATTGAGAAAAAAGTATCCTCTAGCTTTTTCAACAAACATGAGTACTGCTGATATTTTAAAAGGGAAGGCACCAAGCAAATCGGATATCACCAATAAATCGTTTCATGGCATTGAGGCATTCAATCAGGGAAATGCACTGGTTGCAGAATTAAATTCTTCCTATGGAATCCAATTAAGTCCACAAGTAACTTATGCCAATACATCTACTGGTGTAGCGCAATTATTAGGTGATGAAATAAAAGGTACTGGTCCAAATGGTGCCATTACTTTACAAGATATGAAAGCTAATTTTGCATTAGAAACTAGCGATCAGTTAAATACAAAAAGCATTGTTGATTATTTTAATAAACCAGGTGCGCAGAAAGCCTATGCAAATAAACCAACTACTGTAATTATACCAATTAGTTCTACAAAAGGAATAGAAGTTACGTTGCCTTTCGACCCACGTGCCGTAGGTGAGTATCACAATGGCAAGCAAAATGCAAATGATCGTTTTTTAACCGCATACACAATGAATGTTAACAACGGTTCAAAAAAAGAAGCTATTGTGCCTACTGCAGGTGTAAAATTTACTTATATAGAAAGATTAGCAGTAAACACTATTAATGAGGATACTAAAAATGGTAAAATAACACCGTATAAAGTAGTTAATTTGCCTGCCAATTATTTAAATCCAAATAAAAAACCTACCCAAGGTAAAACGCCAAAAAGATAAATAAAGAGGATTTTATATATTAATCTTAAAAATACTATACGAAAAGAGGCTATCCAATTATTAATTTGGAGCAGCCTCTTTTATATAATCGTAACTTGATTATCGTTTTCTTGTAACCTATTTTATTTCAAATGCGAAATGAGGATTTAGCTGTAGTTTCACTTTATTATTCGCTTTTATCTATTGCACAATAAAAGCCAAATAAAATTACAAATGCTTAGCCTAGCCCCGATAGAAATGGAAATAGGCAAGGAACGAAGCCTATTGCAATGGATAACGGGAAACTGAATTTCAATAAAGCTTTCAACTCCCACGCTCAAAAAAAACAGACACAAAATATTAGACTATAGATATTAGACACAAGATATTAGACACAAGACAAATACATTTAAAAATCTCAATACTCACATCTCAATACTCACATCTAACCTTTATCTCATCCCTGGCATTCTTCCCATCGGCATTTTGTTCATCATCTTCATCATGCCTTTCATTTGTTCAAATTGTTTTAAAAAGGCGTTTAGTTCTGCAATATCTTTTCCTGCACCTTTTGCTATACGTGCCTTGCGGCTTGGGTTTATGAGGTCAGGGTTGCGGCGTTCTATTACGGTCATGCTATTTATGAGGGCTTCTATTCCTTTAAATGCATCGTCGTTTATGTCCACATCTTTTATTTGTTTTCCTACACCAGGTATCATACCCATGAGGTCTTTCAGGTTACCCATTTTTTTTATTTGCCCTAGCTGTGTTTTAAAATCTTCAAAATCAAATTGATTTTTGCGAATGCGTTTTTCCAACTTTGCTGCTTCTGCTTCGTCAAATTGCTCCTGTGCTTTTTCTACCAAACTCACAATATCGCCCATGCCCAAAATTCGTTGCGCCATACGCTCTGGATAAAAAACATCTAGCGTATCCATCTTCTCCCCGCTGCTCATAAATTTTATGGGCTTGTTCACCGTATATTTTATGGAGAGTGCCGCACCACCCCTTGTATCGCCATCAAGTTTTGTAAGCACCACGCCACTAAAATCCAAACGCTCATTAAATGCAGCTGCAGTATTCACAGCATCTTGCCCCGTCATACTATCTACTACAAATAATATTTCGTGAGGGCTCACCGCAGCTTTTACATTGGCTACTTCCGTCATCATCACTTCATCTACCGCAAGGCGGCCCGCAGTATCAATGATGATTACATTTTTATTTCTACTCCTTGCTTCTTTAATTGCATTCTGTACAATGCTTACTGCGTCTTTATTTTCACGTTCACAATATACATCTACACCTATTTGTCCGCCCAATACTTCTAGTTGGTCTATGGCCGCAGGGCGGTAAATATCAGCAGCTACAAGCAATGGTGATTTGCCTTTTTTTGTTTTTAAATAATTGGCAAGCTTACCACTAAAAGTTGTTTTACCACTTCCTTGCAAACCTGCTACTAAAATAATAGCAGGGTTTCCATTTACATTAAAATCACTTTCCTTGCCACCCATGAGTTCGGTCAGTTGGTCTTGCACAATTTTTACCATCTGCTGCCCGGGGTTCACTGCTAGCAATACTTTACTACCCAATGCCGTTTCCTTTACCTTATCAGTAAATTCTTTTGCAATTTTATAATTCACATCGGCATCTACCAATGCACGGCGTATATCTTTTACCGTATTGGCAATATTGAGTTCGGTAATACGCCCCTCACCTTTTATATTTTTAAACGCACTTTCTAATTTTTCACTTAAGCTGTTGAACATGTGTTATTTTTTTTTCTCATAGGCTGCGCCTATGTTTATGAATGTTAAACCCCTTTGAGGTTTGTTTTTTATACCCACAGACTTCGACTGTGGTTATGAATGTTAAACCCTTTCAGGGTTTGTTTTATTTTTTTTGTTAGTCAGCTGAAGTACCTTGATTGGGCTTCAGTGGCGACGCTCCGTTGAAAATTTGTTTTTTAATTTGGCTTTTATTATGCACTATTTTTAGTTACCATAGATGCACAGAAAAATACATTTTATAAACCCCTATTCTATTTAATCTCCATAATGTCTTCCCCCTGCGGGGGAGATAGAGGGGGCTTCTAAATACTAAACGCCGTATCCACCACAGCCGCCTGCTCTTTAGCATGTATCTTACTATAACCACTAGCTGTACTTGCACTTGCTTTTCTGCTGATGATGTGAAAATTTATACTCTCTAAATTCATACGCAAGTACGAGGCTGCACCCATATTTTGAGGTTCTTCTTGCACCCAATGCCAAATAGCTTTGTTGTATTTTGCATATAGTTCATCCAATTTATTTTGTGGTAGTGGATACAATTGCTCTAGTCTTATTATTGCCACATCATCTCTACCATCTTTTTCTTTACGCTCAAGCAAATCAAAATATATTTTACCACTGCACATCAATACTTTTTTTACAATGCTAGCATCTTTGTTGGTTGCATCATCATACACTTCTGTAAATCCGCCTTCGGTAAATGCACTTACATCGCTGTAGGTAACAGGCAAACGTAAATTTGCTTTTGGCGAAAAATTTACCAAAGGTTTTCTAAACGGCCAAGCCATTTGGCGGCGCAGCATGTGAAAGAAATTTGCAGCCGTAGTTATGTTTGTAATAACCATATTCAACTCTGCACACTGTTGTAAAAAACGTTCCATTCTTGCACTACTATGCTCAGGCCCTTGCCCTTCGTAGCCATGCGGTAGTAATAATGTAACACCATTCATGCGTTGCCACTTTGTTTCGGCAGCGGCAATAAATTGGTCAATAATAATTTGGCAGCCATTTACAAAATCACCAAACTGTGCTTCCCACAAAACAAGTGCATTTGGGTTTGCCATGCTGTACCCATATTCAAAACCAAGCACTGCATACTCACTGAGCAAAGAGTTATAAATTCTAAAAGGCGATTGTGTTTCTGTAAAATGGTTTAAACGATTGTATCCTTCGTTGGTATTTTCATCATATATCACCGCATGGCGATGACTGAAAGTACCACGCTTTACATCTTGCCCACTCATGCGCACATCTTTACCATCTACCAACAAACTAGAATATGCAAGCAACTCCGCAGTAGCCCAATCTATTTTTTTACTATCCTCAAATAATTTTATTTTATCTGCTAATAATTTTTCTACTTTTTTTAATGGCTTAAAATTTTCTGGCCATTTCATTAATCCATCAAAAAGCATTTTTACTTGTTCAGCAGTGATAGCAGTTATTGGTGAGTTTTTAAAATCATCTGCCGTGGCTCTGCGTAGTCGCTGCCACCATTCTTCAGGCTTTTGAAAACTATATGGAAGCGGATGTTGTTTTACTTCGTCTAATCTTTCTTGCAGGTCTGCTAAAAATTTTTGCTCCATTTCTTTTGCTAAATTTTTTGCATCAGGCTCACCATTTTCCATGAGGTATTGTGTGTACACTTCACGGGCATTCATGTGCTTGTCTATAAGTCCGTATAATGCAGGTTGTGTAAACTTTGGTTCGTCGCCTTCGTTGTGTCCATGTCTGCGGAAGCAAACCATATCTATAAAAATATCACTATTAAATTCTTGGCGATAACGGGTAGCTATTTCTGCTACTTTTACTACAGCTTCAGGGTCGTCTCCATTTACGTGTAACACAGGCGCCTGCACCATTGCCGCTACCGATGTACAATAATCTGCGCTACGAGCATCATCAAAATCTGTTGTAAAACCAATTTGGTTATTGATAACATAATGTATTGTACCACCAACATAATATCCTTTTAAATCACTCATCTGCAAAACCTCATATACAACTCCCTGCCCTGCTACAGATGAATCGCCGTGTATTAAAATAGGGAGTATTTTATCGAAATCAGAATTATACAATACATCTGCCTTGCTGCGTGTAAAGCCCATTACTACAGGGTCCACCGTTTCTAAGTGAGATGGATTGGGGCATAATTTTAAATTTATTTTTTTGCCATTTGTAGTTTCTGTTTGTGTGCTAAAACCCAAATGATATTTTACATCACCGCTGCCCATGGTGGTATCAGGTGTTGCAGTACCTTCAAATTCGGTAAAAATTTGTTCATACGTTTTGCCCAACACATTTGCCAATACATTTAGCCTTCCTCTATGCGCCATACCAATCACCACTTCCTGTACATCATTTGCTGCGCCTGTGTTTATAATGGCATCAAGCCCTGCAATTGTACTTTCGCCACCTTCTAAACTAAATCGTTTTTGTCCAATATATTTTGTATGCAAAAACTTTTCAAACATTACCCCTTCATTTAATTTTTGAAGTATGCGTTTTTTTTGCTCAATAGAAAGCGGTTTGTGAAAACCTACTTCCATCTCGTTGCTCAACCATTGTATTTTTTTAATATCGTTTAATGCACTGTACTCTACACCTACATGATGTGTGTATGACTTTTGTAAATGCGCAACTATATTTTGTAAAGATGTTTTACCAAGATTTAAAAATTTTCCTGCATCAAATTCAGTACTTAAATCTGTATCACTCAAATTAAAATTGGATAGTTCCAACCCTGCATTTCTATCTTTTCTTTTCTTTAACGGATTAGTATTGGCAATTAAATGTCCTTTTTTTCTGTAGGATTGTATGAGTTGATAAACTGAAAATTCTTTATCTAAATTGCCAATAGTTATGGGAGAAGCTGACGAACTTGATGAAACAGCATTGCTATCAATTGCCGCTTTGCCATTTGCTACCAAACCATTACCTACTGCAAAATCAAATCCTTCAAAGAATTTTTTCATATCTGCATCCACACTTTCGGGGTTTGCCACAAAATCTTTATACAAGTTTTCTATGTAAGATGGATGCGCATTTGTTATGTATTGGAAATCCTTCATTCTATTTTAGTATTGAGATGTTAATATTGAGTATCGAGACATGAGTATTTAGATATTAGTATTGAGATGATAGATAATAGACACAAGAATCAAGACATTAGTCTTAAGACACAAGACTTAAAATTTTAGAACGCTTATGTTGATTATAATACATTGAATCGATTAGCTGTAACTAAAAAATTAAATTGTGT
>JANXOQ010000327.1 GCA_025357775.1 Ferruginibacter sp.
GAAAATGGGGACTCTGCAATTGTAGTAGTAAAATTTACTATAAACGAAGATGGTAAAGTTGAAAATGTAATTGTTACCAATCCATTTTATTCTTCGTATGACAGAATAGTGGTAAACGTAATAAAGAATTCTCCAAAATGGTTGCCTGCCATAAGTCACAATAGAAAAGTGAAAACAGTTATAAAACAGTCAGTAAATTTTATACAAACTAATAGAGAAAGTCAATATAGCTTTACTCGTATATTTTTGTAAAGTTAATCTTCAAAGGCAACTGACCTTACTGTTTATATTTTAAAATTATAAGCAAATTATTAAGGTTAGTAATAAAGTATTTGCAAATAAAAAAGCCAACATAAAAATTTGTTTATTTTGTTTACTGTTTTGGTAAAATCCATAAGTTTTCCTACTCATTTTTATACCTTATTTTTGCAATGATGATTGCAATTGAAAATGTATTATTGAGCGACCAAATTATAAGCGACCAATTTGTGTGTGACCTTACAAGTTGCAAAGGTGCATGCTGCATAGATGGTGATGCTGGTGCACCTTTGGATAATAAAGAATTAAAAAATGTAGACGAAGTATTTAATGAAGTACTCCCATACCTACGCCTAGAGGGCATTGACGAAATAAATAAACAAGGCAGATATGTGCATGATAAAGAGTTTGGGTGGGTTACCCCTACTATTGATGGCAAAATATGTGTGTATGGTATTTTTGATAATAGTGGTGCTGTAAAATGTGGTATTGAAAAAGCATATTTAAACGGAAAAACGAAATGGAAAAAACCGATTAGCTGCCATCTTTTTCCAATAATTGTAAAGAAAAGTAAAGATGGCATAACACAGTTTGCAAACTACGAACCAAGGGAAGACCATTGTAAAGCTGCATGCTCATTAGGCGAAAAATTAAAAGTACCTGTATACAAATTTTTAAAAGAGCCACTTGTAAGAAAATTTGGAATCCCGTTTTATGAAGCATTAGAAGCAACAGCAGAACATCTACATTTAAATAAATAAAACATATTCTTAATTATATAAAATGAAATTATTTTCAATCTGCCTTTTAGCTGGCACATTTTTTTTAGCTGCTTGTTCTTTAAAAAAAGCAACAATAGATACTGACCTTAAACAATATTTTGATGCAAAAAATGTAGATGGTTGCTTTACTATGATGGATAATAGCACAGGTGGCATTACAGTTTATAACATGATGATGGACACTACAAGAGTAACACCTGCATCAACTTTTAAAATTGTTAACTCTCTTATAGGCTTGGAAACAGGAAGAATAACTGATGAAAAAATGGTTATAAAATGGGACGGTGTAAAGCGTTATAAAGACGAATGGAATAAAGATTTAACAATGACCGAAGCATTTAAAGTGAGCGCTGTACCCTATTACCAAGAAGTAGCTAGAAGAATAGGCAGAGATACTATGCAGCGTTGGATAGATAGTATTGGCTATGGCAATAAAATTATTACAGGCCCTATTGATAGCTTTTGGTTAAACAATAATTTAAAAATATCTCCCGACGAACAAATTGGGCTTATGAAACGTATTTACTTTGACCAATTACCTTTTAGAAAAAGTACCCAACAGCAGGTAAGAGATGTAATGCTACAGGAAGATAATACAATGTATAAATTAAGTTACAAAACAGGCTGGGGTTTTGATGAAAAAAATAATGCACTAGGCTGGTTAGTTGGGTGGATAGAAGAAAATAGACATGTATATTTTTTTGCTACTCTACTAAAATCTAACAATAAAGAATATGATATGAAAGATGCTCGATTAGATATTACAAAAACCATACTCAACCATTACGGATTTTTAAAAGGAAAAAAATAATATCAAAATTATTTCCAATCTAAAAATTTTTGTGTTTGTATTTCGTTTAGTTTAGGTGCTACCAAATTTAGTTTTTCGTTACTCAAAACCATTTCATATTTTTCAAGGTAAGCCAAAGCCATTTTCTTACTGTTAAACTCTGTAAGAGCATACTCATGGCAATCTTTGGAATTATATTTTTGATAATCTTCAATGGCATCCGTAAGTTTTGCTGACTCGTTTGAGCAATATCCAAAATCATCCTTTACAATTTCTGGTATGGAGCCGTAAGGAGTACCAAAAACCGGACAACCGTAATACAAGCTTTCTGTAATAGCCAACCCAAATGGCTCATGCCACCTTACAGGAAATATTAATCCTTTTGAACCATTTAATAAACTATCTTTTTTATTTCCTCCTACCATACCATAGAAACTTATTCGTGGTGAAAGCGTAAATCTTAAACCCATTTTTATGTTAAATCTTACACCTCCAAGTACTTTTAAGGATTGTGCCTTCGAATTTTTTACAACATCAATTGCTCCTTTTACATTTTTTACACGCCATGCTGCTTTGCCTAAAAAATGAAAGTATTTTCGCTCTTTAGTCAAATTAGGTTTTGTGTAATCACTCCAGTCTAGCCCATTGTATACAAAAGAAGATGAACTATAACGGCTAGCATGGTTCTTAGAAACAAATACTGAATTTATATCAAAATTATTTGTGTCATTAATATTTCCATGAATAGTAATTAAGTAAGGCTTATTTATTCTATCAATATTAAAAGGTGCAAAATTAAAATGTACAAAATCTATGTCGGCAGGTATTTGATTTATAATATCAATGCTATCATCTATATTTATTACATTGGCAAAATCACATGTAGACCCCCGATTTACCAAATACGTAATGTGATGACCAAGTTTTGAAAGTTCTTTTCCAAGATACCATATTACCCTTTCCGTACCACCATATAATTTTACAGGAATTACACTATTGTTTACAATTAAAATTTTCATTTTTTATAATAATACTGTTTCTTTTCTTTATCCTTTTTTACTTAAACTCAAGATTTTAAGCACTATCCCAAAATTATTCTCAATTAATGATAATTTCTAATTTATTATTTTTTAACAAAGATTGTATTTTTATAAAGATTAATTTGCAACTTTATTATTATGAAACTTTATTTTCAATACGAATATTTTTTGTGGTTACTATTATTATTACCAACATTATTGGCTACGTATTTTTTTGCAAAGCATAAAAAGCAAGCAGTATTTAAAAAATTAGGAGATAAAAGTTTAATACAAGAACTAACTTCTTCTTACAACAAAAAATCATTTCCTTTAAAATTTGGGCTAGCATTTGCAGCATTTGCTCTTTTAATATTTAGTATAGCAAACCTACGCACAAAAGCAGGTATAAATAAAATAAGTAAAAATGGAATAGATGTAATGATAGCGATGGATGTAAGTAAGAGTATGCTTGCGCAAGATGTAAAACCTAATCGGCTAGAAAGAGCTAAGCAACTATTAGGGAAATTAATAGATAAGTTAAGTAATGATAGAATAGGCATTGTGGTTTTTGCTGGTAGAGCATATTTGCAAATGCCACTTACAGCAGACCATTCAGCGGCAAAAATGTATTTGAATGCTGCTTCGCCAGAAACGGTGCCATACCAAGGAACAGTAATAGCTGAGGCATTAAAAGCCTGCAATAATTCTTTTAATGCCGCAGAAAAAAAATACAAATCTGTAATTGTAATAAGCGACGGAGAAGATCATGATGATAACTCATTAAAAATAGCTAGTGAAATGGCACAAGAAGGAGTAATAATTAATACAGTAGGCATTGGCTCCCCACAAGGCGCTACTTTAATAGATGAACAAACCAACGCAGAAAAAAAAGATAACGAGGGTAATATAATTGTAACTAAATTAAATGAACAAGCTTTGGCAGATATTGCGGAAAAAGGTAATGGAAATTATCAGCTTTTTACAAATACAGATGAAGTAGTTAATAATTTGTATAAACAACTTTCTTTATTGGATGGGCGTGACGTAAAAGATGATTCACTTATAAATTATAAAAGCTGGTTTCAATATTTATTAATAGTTGCTTTATTATTACTTATTATAGAATTATTTATTACTGAAATAAAAAAGAAAAAAACCAATATCTTAAAAATATCGGCTACTATATTTTTTCTAAGTATCAATCTTTCATTATTTGCACAAGCAGAAAATGAAAGTATAAAAAAAGGAAATGATGCTTATAAGAAAAATGATTTTGAAACCGCCATTACAAAGTATGGAGAAGCATTACAAAAGAATACAAGCAATGGTGCTGCACAGTTTAACCTAGCTAATGCATTATACAAAGCTAATAAAAAAGACGAAGCTAATAGCGCTTATGACAAGGCCAATGCTAGCTTTACCAAACCAATTGAAAAGAGCAATGCACTTTATAATAAAGGCGTAGTACTGCAAAATAATAAAAAATTGGAAGAGAGTATTGGTGCATATAAAAATGCTTTAAAAATAGACCCTACTAATACTGATGCACGCCATAATTTACAACTAGCCCTAAAACAACAGCAACAACAACAACAAAAAAAGGGAGATAAAGATAAAAAAAAGGAAAAAGAAAAAGAACCTAAAGAGGATAAGAAAGATAAAAAAGACAAGAAAGAAGAAGAGCAGCCAAAAGAAAATAAAAGTAATATGTCTCAAAAAGATGCAGAACAAAAATTGCAAGCTTTGTTACAAAAAGAAAAAAATCTACAAGATAAAATGCATAAAGTAGATGCAGCTACAAGCAATAAGGCAGATAAGGATTGGTAATAAGCAGTATCCAATTAAAATAATTACACAAATCATATTTTCAATTATTGCTACTACTATTAGATAGTTAACTTTGCATTCATAAATTTTTATATGAATCTATACTGCGAATCTATATCCCACTACAAGCGTTTAAAAACAAGAGAAGTAAAAGTAGGCAACCTAATTATTGGTGGCAACAATCCCATACGTATTCAAACAATGACTACTACTGATACAATGGATACCAAAGCCACAGTAGAACAAACCATACGTTGTATACAAGCAGGTGCTGAGCTAGTACGCATAACTGCTCCATCAAAAAAGGAAGCGGAAAATTTAAAAAATATACAAGCACAATTACACAAGCAAGGATTTTTTACACCACTTGTTGCAGATATTCATTTTACACCAAATGCTGCAGAAATAGCTGCAAAAATTATAGAAAAGGTAAGAGTAAACCCAGGTAACTATGTAGACAAAAAAAAGTTTGAACAAATAGAATATACTGATGCAGAATATGCTGAAGAAATAGATAGAATTCGGGAACGCTTTACCTCACTTGTTTTAATTTGTAAAGAACATGGTACTGCCATGCGTATTGGTACAAACCATGGTAGCCTTAGCGATAGAATAATGAGTAGATATGGAGATACTGCAATTGGTATGGTAGAAAGCGCCATGGAGTTTTTGCGCATTGCCAGAAGTTTAGATTATCACCAAATTATATTAAGTATGAAAAGTAGTAACCCGCTTGTAATGGTGCAGGCTTATAGGTTACTCATAACACTTATGCAGGAAGAGTTTGGCGAATGCTACCCATTACACCTTGGGGTAACCGAGGCTGGGGATGGTGAAGATGGAAGAATAAAATCTGCTATAGGTATTGGTAGTTTGCTGGAAGATGGTATTGGCGATACAATAAGAGTAAGCCTAACAGAAGACCCAGAATTTGAGATACCAGTTTGTAAAGATTTAGTTGAAAGGTACAAGATGTTAGATGCTAAATATGAGATACAAGAGAATTTAGTGGAGTCTTCTTCAAATTTCTTGGACGATGGATTAAAAGAAAGCTTACCTCTCAATACTCAATACCCAATACTAAATACTATTCTTAATTACTCCCCGTACGAATATAAACGAAGAGCTAGTGCTGCTGTAAATAACATTGGCGCTAAAAATGTACCCATTGTAATAGCAGATTTTATGATGGCTAAAACCATTGCTGTTACTGACTTGGAAGTAATTGGATATAGATACGATGCAGCTACTGACAAATGGAACATTAGTGATGCAGCAGCAGATTATATTTATGTAGCAGATAAATTAATTGATTTTGCAGTGCCAGGCATGCTAAGTTTTATTACAAATTTTAAAATATGGGAAGTAGCTACATCAGATGCTGCAAAATGTTTTCCATTTTTTACCGCTTACGAATTTTTAGGAGCTACAAAAAAGCATGAAACATTAAACTTTATTTCTGTTTGTGTTGATGATGAAAATGCAGCATTAATAAAAAAATTACAAGTAGAAGAAAATGTGGTGCTTTGTATTTATAGCAGCAAAAAAAACGCTATGCAACAAATGCGAATGTTTATAAATGAACTGGCTACACAAAAAATAAATTGTCCTGTGGTAATAGCGGCAGAAAGTATGCAAAGCAGTATAGATAAGCAGTTGATAGAATACAGTGCAACTGCTGGTGGGCTTTTGCTAGATGGTATGGGAGATGGAATTTGGCTTATGAACGACCCAAGCATTATGGATATTGCAAAGGTGAGTGGACGCACATATTTAGAAACAACTAACAACCATCAGTTTTTAAACAACACTTCGTTTTCTATTTTACAAGCAGTACGTACCCGTATTTCTAAAACTGAATACATAAGTTGCCCAAGCTGCGGTCGTACATTATTTGACTTGCAAGAAACCACCTCTAAAATAAGAAATGTAACCCACCATCTAAAAGGCTTAAAAATTGCAGTAATGGGCTGTATTGTAAATGGTCCTGGAGAAATGGCTGATGCAGACTTTGGCTATGTAGGTAGCGGTGTAGGAAAAATAACTTTGTACAAAGGCAAGGAAGTAGTAAAGAAAAATATTAACAGTGATATAGCAGTAGATGAATTAATAAATTTGTTGAAAGAGAGTGGTGATTGGATAGAGCA
>JANXOQ010000398.1 GCA_025357775.1 Ferruginibacter sp.
GGTTTAATAGAATAAAATCATTCGAAAGTATTTTCCATAATATTACTTGTAGAATGATTAAACATAAACCTGTTTATTTAACACAATTAAAAATGGAGTAAGTAAATGCCTACTTCAATAATTTTATATATACAAAATATTATTTTCATCCACTCTTATACGGCTTTCCATGTATTCATAGGGTTTACAATTTCACCTTTACAACATTTTAGATAGCACTTTTACAATTTATTAAATGATATAATTCTTGTCAACCCTCCACTAAAAAACAATATACTTCCTTTGGCCCATGCACCCCAGTTACCAAAGTTTTTTCAATATCTGCAGTACGGCTCGGCCCGCTTGCAAATGTTGTAAAACTGGGAAAATCTTCACCATAATTTTCTTTTAAAGAAATTAATGCATCTTTTATATCATATACCACCTGGCTTGTGTAAGCTATGCATACATGTATGGGTGCATATACGCTTGTGGTACGCCCACTAGCTTGTGCGGTGCTAAGCACTATGGAGCCTGTACGTGCTACTAAGCTTTCGCAGGTGGTAATAGACACTTCACAACTTGGCAAGTCGGTATAGTTTGCTATACCAATGTTAGTTAAAATATTATTCATTTTAACCTCTTTACAAAAAACTTTATGCCAATTTTTTTCTAAGATTAATACTTTCAATTGTAAGTGCAAATCTTGCAAGTTTATACAAAAAGAAAATTTACCTTGCAATTTTGTAAACTGTTCAGCAAATAATATTAAAAGGTCTTCATTATTTTTTACGAAAATATCACTATTGCCTTCACTGTTAGGAAAAGGCAAAGGCACTGGGTTTGCCAGTGCCTCTCTTATGCGTTTAAGAATATTTTCTTTAGCAGATGTTGCCATTTATTTTAAAATACTTTTTTAAATTGTAGGTGGGTTTAGCAAAGCATCATCAATAGTAGCTGATGGTTCTTTTGCAATTTCATCTTTAGGGTCTATATCCAATAATTTTTTTTCTTCAAATGGTCTTTTACCAATCAGCGTTTCCACATCACTTCTAAATAGTACTTCTTTTACCAATAATTCTTTTGCTAGTTTTTCTACATCACCTTTCTTTTCAGTAAGTAGTGCCTTTGTTTTAATGTAAGCACCCTCTATTAGCAATCGTACTTCTGAGTCTATTATTTTACCAGTTTCTTCGCTGTAAGGTTTGGTAAACATATTTTCTTGTGCAGGGTCGTAATAACTTATGTTTCCAAGCTTTTCGTTCATACCGTATACGGTTATCATGCTATATGCAATTTTTGAAATCTGTTGCAAATCATTGCTTGCACCTGTGCTTATTTTACCAAAGAAAATTTCTTCAGCAGCACGCCCACCAAGAGTCATACATATTTGATCCATCAGTTGGTCAGTATTATACAAATACTGTTCTTTAGGAGTGTACTGTGCATAGCCTAGTGCAGCACTGCCTCTTGGTACTATAGTAACTTTTAATAAAGGATATGCATGTTCTAAATACCAACCACATATTGCATGGCCAGCTTCGTGGTATGCAATAATTTCTTTTTCTTCTGGCGATATTAATTTGTTTCTTTTTTCAAGCCCACCTATTACTCTATCTATTGCATCTTGAAAATCTTGCATATCCACGGCTTCCTTATTCTTTCTTGCAGCTATTAATGCAGCTTCGTTACATACGTTAGCAATATCTGCACCAGCAAAGCCAGGTGTTTGCTCTGCAAGCTTATGTATATCTAGTGTTTCAGATATTTTTATTGGTTCAAGGTGTACTTTAAATATAGCCTCTCTTCCAACCATATCTGGCCTGTCAATTGAAATCTGTCTATCAAATCTTCCTGGTCGTAGCAAAGCAGCATCTAGTACATCTGGCCTATTAGTAGCAGCCAATATAATTATACCGAGGTCAGTACCAAAGCCATCCATTTCTACCAATAATTGGTTCAATGTATTTTCTCTTTCGTCATTGCTCATCATAGCATTTTTACCACGAGCCCTACCTATTGCATCTATCTCATCTATAAAAATTATACATGGGGCTTTTTCTCTTGCTTGTTTAAATAAATCTCTTACACGACTTGCACCTACCCCTACAAACATTTCTACAAAATCACTACCACTAAGGCTAAAAAAAGGTACTTGTGCCTCACCAGCTTCCGCTTTTGCCAATAATGTTTTACCAGTACCAGGAGGGCCAACAAGCAATGCTCCTTTTGGTATTTTACCACCAAGTGCAGTATATTTTTTGGGGTTCTTTAAAAAGTCTACAATTTCCATCACCTCCACTTTTGCTTCGTCTAGCCCAGCTACATCTCCAAAATTTATATTTACTCTTGCACCTTTATCAAATAAGGTAGCTTTAGATTTTCCAATGCTAAATAAACCACCAGCACCGCCACCGCCACCTACACCACCGCCACCACTCATTTTGCGCATCATAAGTACAAACAAAAATGCTAACAATATCAATGGCAAAATAAATCTTATCGTTTCAGCAAGCCCTTCAGAATCTTGAGCATAGCTTGGTCTAAGTTCTTTTACAGTTGGATTTTTAGAATAAAATTCATTTAACGTTTTATCAAATTGTTCTTCTTTAGGTATTCTAAAAAACAATTGTGGTGCTTCAGCCCTATTCAATCTTTCAAAATCCTCTTTAGGCATTATTGCTTTGTAATATACTGTTTTTTTTGTTAAACTATCTTTACTAATATAAAGGTGTGCAATATTATTTAGCCTTTCTACTACAAATCCTGTTTTCTCTTTATTTAGAGCCATATCTACTTTTACATCGCCTGCTTTTAATATTTCTGTAAGGTATATTTGGTTTAGCTCTACACCCGTTGTACTTACTGTACGCATAAAGTTGTAGGCAATAAGTGCCACTATAATTATACCCCACAGCCAATAAGGGTTAAATTTTGGTTTTTTCTTTGAGTCTCCGCCAAAGCCAAGTTTATTATTTGGTACTAAGCTATTTTTGTCTATCGGGGTTTGTTTTTGTGCCATATTTCTTTTACGCTCTTGTAATTCGGTTTTAATTATTTTTTTAAATCTTCGTTATGTTCTGTAGATACTGCATCACTCCACATTTCTTCCAGTTGGTAAAACTTTCTAGTTTCTGGTAGCATTATGTGTACTACTACATTTACATAATCTATCAATATCCATTGTTGAGCTTGCCTTCCTTCATGCTTATATGCTTGTTCAGCACATTTTTCTTTTACTTCATACTCTATGTTATCAGCAATTGCTTTCAGCAATGTTGGGTTATTGGCTTCACATACGATAAAAAAGTCAGCTACGGCTTCGGGTATCTTACGAAGGTCTAAACTTATTACGTTTTCACCTTTTTTATCGTGAATGGTTGCTATGATAGTTTTTATGATTTTACTGCCCTTGGTAAGCCTTGTTACAGTATTTTTTTTGCGAGTGTCTAATACACTTAATTTGTTAGCCAAGCTTTACTTTTTTTAATAAATGAATACATGAAAATCATCATGTTTATGCAACTCTAAAAATTAGTAGCTTGCAACAATAAACAAAAGTACAATATCTTTTTTACCAAAAGTTTGTAATAATGCATCAAACCGAATTATTTAGCATTTTAGATAGTGTGGAAAGTACCAACAACTATGCCATGGCACATGTACATGCAGGATTGGCTAATGATGGGAAAGCTTGGTTTGCAAAAGAACAATGGGGCGGTAAAGGGCAACGAGGAAAAAAATGGCTATCTGCAAAAAGCCAAAATATTATTTTAAGTATTGCCATTAGGCCAAACAAGCTATTTGCAAGCAATCCATTTTCTTTTAGTATGATAATAGCAAATTTATGCAGGCATTTTTTTGCAATAAAAGCCAATGCAGAAATTAAAATAAAATGGCCAAACGATTTATATGCAAATGACAGAAAGGCAGGGGGTGTATTAATAGAAAATGTTTTTAAAGGTAAAGAATGGCAATGGGCAGTAGTAGGTATTGGTATTAATATTAA
>JANXOQ010000399.1 GCA_025357775.1 Ferruginibacter sp.
GCATCGTTTTGATGTAGAAATTTATTGTGTGTAAAAAACACTTGGAAAACGATTGGTTTTAAATATTTTTTATCTGTATAATCAAGCCCCAATATTTTTGTAAACTCTTCTCCTAAATACGCATAAAATTTGCCTTGCTGCACCAAAGTTTTATACCGATGTAAATCGCTACCTGCTTGCTTTATGTGGTTATTTACTAGGGTAACGAAAGAAGATAATTTATTATTTGTATTGTTGAATATATTCTTGAAATATTTATCATAAAACAAATTAATATTAAAATTTGTGCAATTTTCGCCCTTTTTTACTTCTTTCCAAAATGACTCGTTTAACAAAACTGTACTTATATATGGTTGACTATTCTTAATATCTATAGAAAGTAATTTGCGACCGCCAAATGAAATACAATTCCGAAGCATACTTCGAAAATTTGAAATTGTGGAATGAAACCGCTTTACATTATCATCTATAGACAAATTAAAAAAGCCCACTTTTATCATTTCCAAATTATGCAAAGCACATTTATGCTGCAAATGAGGGTCTTTAGGCTTGCCGTCTTTATCTAGGTCACGTAGAGAGGGGTTGAGTAATTTACGATTCAAATCTGCTTCTAAAAAAGCCATAGCTATATCGTAATCTATTTTTAGATTGTGATTGTACCATTTTAAAAGATGATTGTATTTTTTTGCTTTTGCTTCTGAAATTTCATTATTTGTTTTTATGGCTTTTATAAGTTGCTTATCTAGTATTGTTATAGGTTTAATACCTGTGTTTTCATACAAATTTGAATACTTATAACCTCTGGACTTTTTGCCATTTATGCAATGATTATCTGTAATGAGGATATTATATGAAAGCAAATAATTTATGTACTTATCATAATTTCTGAATTTTTTTTGGAGCATAGCGGCATTTATGGGAGTATAACCATTTTTGGTAATAAGGTCTTTATTAAAAGCTGGTATTGATATGACTAAACTTATGATGTAAATAAGTCTATCTCTTTTGAAATTTACAATTTCGGTAGGTGGATGTTCTTTTAAAAGTGCCACTACATCTAAATTTGCTGGTAAATACATTTTCATCGCTTCGTTTTTATATTTGTTTTGAATTATTTGAAGCTTTGCAACGATTAACCGATAGGTGTAAGCATGGCAATGCCTGTGAGCTTTTTTAAGCACTTTTTTATTTCATACATTTTTAGTTTTTGATTTATTTTGGTCGGAATGCGTTAGGTGATAGGGCTAACTTTATGCAGCATTCATTTTGTTGTTGGATAGCACTTTTAAAACATCTGCCCTTAGATAGTAGATAGTGCCTCCCATTTTAGAAAATGGTAAAGTGCCATTTACTCTTAGGTTTTGCAAAGTGCCTGGTGAGCAGCTTAACATGCTTAATACATCAGCAGTCTTTAACCATTCTTTTTGCTCCGTAGGTGAGGTTTGTAACGCTTTTCTAATTTCATCGACTATGTCATTTTTCAATAAATGAAAGTCGGCTTTTGTAATAAATTCTATTTCCATTTTTGTTGTTTTAAAATTCAATTAAAATTTCGAAAATCTTAATTTGTTGTATCATAAAATATTTAGTAAATTTAAACTAACATTTTGAGTATTAGTAGTAACACTTTTACACAAATGAGTACAAATTGTGTGCATAAAGTATTGCGATTTTTTAACATTTATTGGCATTTTTGCATATTTAGTTTGATTTGGTACTTAGGCAGTCTTTACTTTTGTAGCCGAAATTTTTACACTTAACTTTTGCTTTAATAATTGCATATCTGCACTTACTTTTTTATCTAAAACTTTTGCATAATGTTATGTTGTTTTAATAGATTTATGTCCTAGCATTTTTGAAACGCTTTCAATTGGTACATCATTTTGGAGAGTAATAGTAGTAGCAAATGAGTGACGGGCTATGTGAAAAGTTATTGTTTTTTCTATTCCACATACTGCGGCTATTTCTTTTAAGTAACCATTCATTTTTTGGTTTGATGCTACTGGCAATAATGTATTTTCAGTTACACACTTCGGATTGTTTGCGTACCTGTCTAAAATATCTTGTGCCATTGGCAAAATTGGTATGCTACTTCTTGTATCGGTTTTGGTTCTATTTATCTTTATCCATTTATCGCCATCTATCCCAATGATTACATGGTTTTTTGAAAGTTTTTTTACATCGCTATAAGCTAACCCCGTAAAACAACAAAACAAAAATATATCTCTTACTTGTGCCAATCGGGTAGTGCAAAATTCTTTGTCTGCAATGGCTTGCATTTCATGGGCCATTAAGATTTCTCTTTCTACTTCTATTAAATTAAAATGGTAATTGTAAAATGGGTCTTTAGCTATCCACCCATTGCCAAAACAAATGCGTAAAATTTTTTTGAAATTGGTAAGGTATTTTATGGCTGTGTTGTGGGCACACTTACGTACAGTTTTTAAAAAATATTCGTACTCGGTAATAAATTCATGATTGATATCTTTTATTGCAAAGTCAGATACTTTGTATTTGTATTGCAAAAATTCTATAATGTGTCTTAGTGCTGTGCAGTATCTATCATAAGTGCCACTTGCAAAATCTTTATCTATTAATGATTTCATTTGTGCATTGTGGTATTCAAAAATCTTCTACAATAGTTTTACTTTTTTCGGTAATTCCGAAATAAGAATTTTTTACTGTTTCTACAGAAATGTGTATATCGTTTTCGATTAACCTGTTGTAATGTTGAAATATTTTTGTACGAATAGCAACGATAGTTGCATTGAGGTTTTTTATTTCTTCTGTATTGCCTTTTGCAATACTTGCTTTGTTTATCCATTTTTCAGGTTCAATAAATCGCTTTATTGAAAACTCTGTTCTTACTTCATTAATAGTAAGTCTTGCATAAATGGGTGCTTTGCCAAATTCGTTTGTTTTTGATGATTTTACCTGAAAAGACAGGTGCAAAGAATTGTTCATTTTCGTTATTTTGTATCGTTATAAATATACTAAAAATAGTTGATACTTTTAGTAATTAAATATCCACAAAATATAAACTAGTAAAGGGTTTCAGCGTTTTATCGAGACCTAAATTTGAGCCTTAAAAAGGTCTCGATTTAGTCCATTTTATTTTAGAGAATTTGAATGATTTGGGGTTACTCCAAATAAAAAAATCCTTGCAAACATTGAGATTGCAAGGATTTGATATTGTTTGACAAGCTATAATGCGGAGAGCTAGGGACTTTGCCCTATGTGTTTTCAGTATATTTTCATT
>JANXOQ010000428.1 GCA_025357775.1 Ferruginibacter sp.
CTAATAGCCAATACCCTGCTAAATTAACATATCCTAATGTAAAAGAATTTAATTTAACCAAAACTGATATAGAATTTCTTAAAGGGATTAATGAAGCTGCAAAAAATGCTAGGGTTCATAATAATGTTAAGAAAAACCCTAATGTTCAAAAACCAACTTCTCCTAAAATTGGCAGGTAGAAGAATGAAAAAAAAACACCACTTATATTTTGATAATAAAGGCACTTTTGCATTTAATGAAAATTAAATAATACCTTAAAATAAGTGATAATATTTAAAGAAACACTGCAGGAGGTGGATCTATAATATTTACTTTTACTACAATAGGTAGTGCAACTGGGGTAAATGTTTTTCCTACAGTAGTGCAGTAAAAATAATTGGATAATAAATTGACGTTTTACCTCAATTTATTATTTCCTCAAATTTTTATGGTAAAAAAACTAAAAAAAATCTTTATTAAGCAAATTGTAAAATTATAAAAATTAAAAAATGCCAACAACACAAATTTTAGCAGATAAAGGTACATCACAACAAACCACTGGTTACAACACAAATATAAGTTATGATGAAAAGTATATGAACCAAATAGTAGGTGGTTCAAACCTCCAAAACTTTAAAGCGCAGCTTACAATTGCTTTAGAGATGGTTAACAGTAGAATAAAAGAACTAGAAGTTCCATACTCTAAAATGGATCAAAGAAGCAAATCAGATTTTTTAAAATCGTTTGACTCTAAAACTATTAGTGAATTTGAAAAAAATAAAGCACAAGTTTTAACTATTGCTACACAACTACGTAGTTCTTTAAAAAAGGAAATAATTACTTTAAATACTAACCCAAGTAAAAGTATTTTTTTTATAGATACAAACCCAAAAAATAACAAAGCAATTAATGGCAAAGCAATGTTTGCTCACACAAGGAAATATGGAAAGACAAAAGGGATTGAGAATGGAATTTCATTTACACAAACTGGGTTACAAATTCTCAGTAAAGGATATTCAAATAGACTTGCTCAAATATTAATACATGAGCTTTCACATCAAAATAGAAATGGTATAAAATTAGAAAAGACGAATGTAAAAAAAGGTGCATCAGATAGTGTTAGTCTTGACGGTGTTAGAATAGACGCATATGGAGTTGGAAATAGTGATATAATTAACAAAAATGCAGGGGGTGGTATAACAATTCAGCTTGCTGACCCTCTTGCCTTGTACTTTTCAAATTCGTCCATAACTCAAATTAAAGTAAACGAAATTAATCGCAAAATCCCCAATCCACTTAGTAGAGGAACTGTGGGGGTTTCAAAAGGTTCAGCGGATTCAAAAGATTTTGAAAATGGTGGAAAAGCTTTTATTGCTGAAATACTTAAAATTAAAAATTCTGGTAAGCGTGAATTGTATCCTGCGGCAGTAATTGATAGAGCAGTTATTAATGCAATAGAGAATAGGATTGGATTTAATTTTGCATCTAATAAATTAATTTTAGATTCCAATAGCCAATACCCTGCTAAAATTGCATTTCCTAATGTAAAAGACACGAACTCTTTAACCACATCTGATATAGAATTTATTAAAGGAATTAATAGAGCTGCAAAGGATACTAGAGTATTTTATAATATTAAGCAAAATCCTAATGTTCAAAAACCAACTACTTCCAAAATTGGCAGATAGGAGAATGTAGGTTGTTTTTATAAATAAATTTATTACAATTTTAGAAACTCTTTTTAAGTAACATACATTTTAAGTTAAAAATTTATGTTTTCTTATTATTTATAATGGAGGGATTAGAGAAAATATTATTAGGTTGTAAGAACCAAAATCTTGTAAGCCAGGAGAAATTGTATAGACAATTTTACCCTGGCTTATTTTCTCTATGCAGTAATTTTTTTGATGACAAGCATGAAATTATTACTGCTATAAATAATGGTATGCTAAATGTATTTAGTAAAATAAATCAGTTTGATGAAACCAAAGGATTATTATTTAATTGGGCATATACAATAGTAAGAAATGCAGCACTTACAATGCTAAGAGATAAAAAGAAAGTATATGATGTAGAATTATTAAAAATACACGACGTACAAAATGATCCATTTAATAAAAATAATAGCGAGGAAATATTTAATTACTTAAATGTACTACCTGTAACTACACGAAGTATATGCAGCTTATTTTATGTAGAAGATTTTTCAATAAAAGAAATAGCAATTTTGTTAGCTGCCAAAGAAGGTACAATAAAGTGGCATTTAAACGAAGGTAGAACTAGGTTGAAAACTTTATTATCAGTAAACTTTAAATTTTTAAAAAGTGCAGGATAAAGATTTAAATAAATTTTTAAGTAAAAATATAAATTTAGCCGATGCAAATGCCTCTGTAGACGAAGCATGGGGAAAAATGAATGAGTTACTAAATAAAGAAAGTGTAATTGTAAAAGAAAAAAAGAAATTTTCAAAAAAAATAATATTTGGTTTATTGTTTCTAGTTTTATTGATACCTACATGTAATTATTTTTATACTGCTTTTAATCGTAATATTTTGATTGCTAAAAATGAAGTAATAACAGACTCAACAAAAAGTATTTCAAGTTTATTGAAAAAAAAAGATACCAATCAAATCAATGCTGATACAACTTTAAAAAATATAATTACAAAAGATAGTGATGCAAAAACTAGCAAGATATTTTATCGAAATAAAGAAACATTTAGCACAAATACAAAAAATACAAAAAAAAATAAATCCTTTAAAATTGAAGTAAAAACAGATTCAAACAGTGTTGTTACTTCTAAGAAAGAAACTTTGTTAATTGAAAAAACAAAATTAGAATTAACTGAAAATTATAATAATAAAATAAAAAATGCAACCTCTTTAAAATTGAAAAATGAAGAAACTAAATTGGGGTTAAAATTTACTAAAAGTAATAAATCTTTTTTTGCAAAAAATCTTAACTCAAGAGCTAAAAGAAATATCATTTATGCTTCATCTGAAAATAGAAATAGCTTACTAATAAAAAAAGAATTAAAAACATTATATAGTGATAATCATAATATAGCCATTGAAGATAACAGTAGTGTAAATGAACAGCGTATTATTAATCAAAATCTCAAATCAAATAAAAATGATAATACAATCGTAGATACATCATCATTTACAAAACAAAATGAAGAATTAAAATCATTGGATAAAAAAGAAGTTTCAAAAAAATTAAATGGAGACTCTTCAACTATTGCAAGTTCAATAGGGGAATTAAATAAAGATACTTTACCAAATGATAAAGCTAAATATAAAAATTTTATAAAACTCCGCAAAAATAATTTATCTAAATTATCTTATGGTTTAAACTGGCAAATACCGATACCTTTTAAAAAAGGAACCTTTACAAATGTGTATGGTAGCAATTCTCCAATTGCAAATTTTATACCTGAATTGTTCATAACAAAATCAATTGGGAAAAAGTCATCTCTAGTTTTTACATTTAATCCATATTTTGAGTACTCTAATAATAGGCTAATAATTAATAAAGAAGATTATACTTATACCTCAAGCCGTTACATTGGTTCATCAACCAACCCCTTAGTAGTTGATAGTTTAAATTATATAAAAACATTGTCTTTAAGTAAAACGATAGGTATTTCAGGATTTATTCAATATAATAGAAATATTAATTCAAAGTTCTCTATAGCCTATGGTATTGGTTTTGTGCAACAGGTTTATGGCATAATCAATAATAAACTAGAGACTGTTTTAGAAGACAATTTATTAGATTCTACTTATTCAATTTCTTCAAATAACAAACTTTGGGAAAATGTTAATAAAACTATTTTAATAAATCGACTAGATTTTTATTATAAAATTAACAGAAATTTTCAATTAGGATTATCAGTTTTAAAACCTTTTAGCAATTTGTTGAAAAATGAAGACCAAGATAAAAAGCCTTTAAATTTTAAAATGACAATTAGGTGGAATTTAAATAAATAGATTTTTATTGGGATGATTTTCTTTAACCTCTTTTGCACCTACATTTGCTGAAAAATAAAATTTTGGCACTATTTTTCTACAATATATTTCTCCGTTTATATGTATTGGGCGTGTGCATTGCATCACTAAAAAGTAAAAAAGCTACACTTTGGTTAAAAGGCCGTGCAGGTATTTTAACTGCCATAGCAACTTGGAGAACCAATATTGGAGAAAATGAAAAAGTGATTTGGATACATTGTGCAAGCTTAGGAGAATTTGAACAAGGACGACCTTTACTTGAAAAAATAAAAATACAATATCCATCTTATAAAATAATACTTACTTTTTTTTCTCCTAGTGGTCTTGAAATTAGAAAAAATTACACCAAAGCAGATGGCATTTTTTATTTACCAATTGATAGTAAAAAAAATGCAGCTAATTTTATTAAAATTTTAAAGCCAAGCCTCGTTATATGGGTAAAATATGAATACTGGTTTTACTATCTCAACGAACTAAAAAATAAAAATATTCCTGTAATATTGGTATCTGCAATCTTTCGAGAAACTCAGCCATTTTTTAAATGGTATGGTAGTTTATGGAAAGAAATTCTTTGTTGTTTTAATAAAATATTTGTGCAAAATGAAAATTCTGTAACACTTCTAAAAAAAATTGGCTTTTCTAAAAATGTACTATTAACAGGGGATACAAGGTTTGACAGCGTAATTGAAATTGCAGAAAATAAAATTTCATTGCCAAATGAACTAATAAGTTTTTGTACTAATAATAAAGTACTAGTAGCTGGTAGTACTTGGCTAGAAGATGAAGAAATATTGGTACATTTTGCACGCTCACATAAAGATGTAAAATTTATTATTGCTCCACACAAAGTAGAAGAAGAACGCATTAAAGAAATAGAAAAACTTTTTGATGGAGCAGTTCGATATTCAGATTTTATTGCTGGCAAAGCTGCATCACAAGTTATTATTGTAGATAATATTGGTATGCTTTCTAATCTATATAAGTTTGCTACAGTTGCTTATATTGGTGGGGGGTTTAATGATAGTGGCATACACAATATACTAGAGGCCGCAGTATATGGCAAGCCCATTGTATTTGGAGAAGAATACGAAAAATTTAATGAAGCCGTAGACTTGGTAAAACTGGGCGCCGCATTTTCTTTTGAAAATGTTTTAGAGCTAGAAACCTTACTAATTATACTTTTTAATGATAAAGCTGCAAACGTGGCTGCATCAATAATATCTAAAAATTATGTATTAGAAAAACAAGGTGCTACACAAAATATATTAGAATACCTTAGGCAAATCTCCTTTTAACAAGTTGGTCAAATTGTTTTACTGTTTGGTAATTATCATCCCAACCTAATTTTAATTTCAGTTCTCTACGTATCCAAAATTCCGCCTCTGGATAAATATTAAACGCATTTATCGTTTTTATACTTCTCTCATACATTGCTTCATCGCCTCTAAATAATTCATTCAAGTACAAAAAACGATCATTTATTCCTATTGCTTTTTTAAGGTCTTTTACTGGTTGCTCTTGCAGGCTTTCACTTAGCTCTAGCTTTGGTTTTGCAAGTGTTTCATTTAATGATACATTCGTCTCTGGCAGCAATTTTTCGTTTATTTCTTTTACAGTATCCACATTTTTGCTAGGTAATATTTCATTTAATTCTTTTATGCTTTTACTAGTTTCTTTAGGTTCAAATAAAGATTGCCTATTTGCAAAAGTTGGCAACTCCTCAATACCATCAAACACAATAGCAGGTCTATTTTGAAAACTAAATGCATTTGTCTCCTGCACATGTTTTTTTATTTCCTCAAGCTCTGCTTCTACTTCTGCTTCATCTATTTGTAATACCTCCACAATTTTTTCTATTGATGTAGCTTCTATATTTTCTTCTTCTTGCACTGGGGCTATTATCTGCTTTGCTATCTGCAAAGTTGTACTCGTAGTCTCTTCCTTATGTAGAGGAGTAATATTTTTTAAATGCAGCAATTCGCTTTCCATCATTTTTACAGTACTAAGCAATTCATTTATACTTGCTTTATTTTGTAATTTTTCTGCCAATAAATTACTAAGTGTTACCACTCGTTCCATATTGTACGTTTTTTTGTTATATTAAAATAATTTCTTTTTACTTTATTTTCAAAATAATTTTTCATCAAGTATTTTAGATGATAAATATTTTGTTTTGCCTTTTAATTTTTATACACAATCTTTGCAAACATGCGCTAAAGTTACGCATCTCAATTATAAAAAACTACTATGTTTATAGAACCCAATTTGCGTGGCGAAAAAAAAGGATGGATAGAAGTTATTTGTGGTAGCATGTTTAGCGGAAAAACAGAAGAATTAATACGCAGATTAAAAAGAGTAAAAATTGCAAACTTAAAAGTAGAAATTTTTAAACCCTCTATAGACGTACGTTATAATGAGGTAAATATTGTAAGCCACGATACAAATTCTATACACAGCACCCCAGTAGAAAATGCACATGCTATTTTATTAATGACAGAAGGCGTAGATGTTGTAGGCATAGATGAAGCACAATTTTTTGACGAAGAAATTGCTTTTGTATGTGAGCAACTTTCACTTAAAGGTATAAGAGTAATTGTAGCTGGGCTCGATATGGATTATTTAGGCAAACCATTTGGGCAAATGCCAAACCTGCTGGCTGTGGCAGATTACATAACAAAACTACATGCCGTGTGTATGAAATGTGGCGGCATGGCAAGCATTTCTTACCGAAAAATAGCCGGAGGCGGACAAGTATTGCTTGGCGAAAAAGATATTTATGAGCCAAGATGCAGGGAGTGTGCTCAAGAAAATAAATGAGTTTTAAAAAACTATTTATTTAAGAACTATTTTGCATTCTTTAAAATAAAAATATTTTTTAGAAGCATCAACAGTTTTATCCCTACTAATCATTTGTTCCCCCGCTGTCCGTAGTAGTGCCGCCGCAAGTGTATAATACTTTGCAGTATTTTTGTGCGGCAGCTACTACTTCCCATCAGGGCTAGGTTCATCTTCATATCTTTTTTCAGCTTTTTTATGCAATTAATTAACTCCGAAATTGTGTAATAAAAGTTTTAAACTTTCATTTTTTAATTATTGAACAACCATACCCCCCCCGAAGGAATTTATTTTTAGTATTCACAGGTTTCACTTGTGGAGGTTTATAAAGCAAAGTAAATACATATATTATACTATATAAGGTATAAAATAGTAAATAATTAGTAAATTATACTATAAAAGGTATAAAATATAAATAAAATTATAAATTATACTAAAAAAGGTATATATTTACAATAAAATAAAAATTATATACGCATAAAGGTATAAAATATGAATAAAAAAAAAGGAAATAACCTAGCACTATTTGTAAAACAAAAGCGTAAGCTTATAAACATAACACAAATAGAATTAGCAGATAAAGCAGGCGTAGGCCTAAGGTTTGTAAGAGATATGGAGCAAGGCAAAATGAGTTTGCGAATGGATAAAGTAAATGATGTGTTAAAACTATTTGGTGCAGAGCTAGCTGCAAATAACATGGATAGAGAAAAATTAATAAACAATGGCTAGAAAAGCAGAAGTATACATGAAAGAAAATTTAGCAGGCTTTTTAGAAGAAGTTGCAACAGGTTATGCATTTACATATATCAACACATATTTGCAAAATCAAGCTGCACAGGCGGTAAGTAATACATTACCATTGCAAAATAAAATATTTGAAAGTAATGTACTCTTTCCATTTTTTGATGGGCTAATACCAGAAGGTTGGCTACTTGATATAGCAGAAAAAAATTGGAAACTAAACGAAAAAGATAGGATGGGATTGTTACTTACTTTTTGCAAAAATTGTATAGGGGCAGTAAGCATAATAGCAATAAATGAAAAAATATAAGCAAACATATAATTTTGAAGAAACAGAACTGAGCATGGTAGCAGAAGGAGATTTGTATGCGCATGCAAAAAGTAAATGTTTGTATTGTTATGAGCCATTGGAAAATGGAAACTTAAATTTTCACCAAGCATGTAACAAAAGATTTTTTGGACAATTAGAAACGCCTTTACTAGAATACAACAAAGAAGATTTAGAAAAGCTAGCCAATCAAATACTAAGTAGCCAAATGGCAGTAACGGGTGTACAAGCAAAGTTATCACTAAGCATGCATCGAAAAGAAGAAAAAAATATAGTAAAAAAATTAACCGTAGTAGGTTTGTACGGAGATTATATATTAAAACCACCATCAGAATATTATGCAAATTTGCCAGAGGTAGAAAGTGCAACTATGCACCTTGCAGATGTATGCGGGCTAAATACAGTACCACACAGCCTTGTAAAATTGCAAGATGATACCTTGTGCTATGTAACTAAAAGAGTGGATAGAACAAAAAAAGAGAAGCTACACATGGAAGATATGTGCCAACTTACTGAACGATTGACAGAGGATAAATATAAAGGTAGCCATGAGCAAGTTGCTAAAACACTTTTAAAATATAGTGCTACACCTCTATTGGATGTAAGTAATTTTTATGAACTAGTGTTGTTTAGTTTTTTTACGGGCAATGCAGATATGCACCTAAAAAACTTTAGTCTGTTAGAAAAAACTGGGCTTGGTTACACATTATGTCCAGCTTATGATTTGCTAGCTACAGCACTTGTAAACCCAGCAGATAAAGAAGAGCTTGCACTTACTTTAAATGGCAAAAAAAGAAAACTAAAATACAACGATTTTTTAGTGGCTTTTGAAACAAGTGGATTATCAAAAAAAGTTTTAGATAATACTTTAGAAAACTTTTATACTTGCAGAAAACCTATGTTTGAAAAATTAGAGAAAAGTTTTTTAAATGATGAGATGAAAATAGCATTTAGGTTGCTTGTAAACGAAAGGTATAAAACTTTATTTGATAACAAAAATGGCTAGTCTAAAACATTAGACCAGCCATTTTTTATAAGAATAATTATACTTATTTTGGTTCTACAGAACCACTGCTACTTACAGATTTATTTATGTCTTTAACACCCCCTGTATAATTAATATCACCTGAGCTATTAGCAGTTGCATTTAGCTTTACACTTGCAAATATATTAATGGTGGCACTGCTACTAGCAGTAGCGGTAGCTGTTTCGGCTAAAAGTCCAAACATATCAATATCTGCACTACTACTGGCTTTGCTACTTACTTCTTTTGCACGACCAGTAATGGTAATATCAGCGCTACTACTTGCATCAACATTCACCAAGGGAGCATCTAATTTTAAATTTATACTTGCAGAATTACTAGCATCTACATCAATTTTGCTTGCAGAAACTATTTGGCTATTACCCGTAATATCAGCTGAGGAAGATGCTTCAAAAGCATTGAGTACTGGGGAAGTAACATGAATGTTTATTGTTACGCTGTTAAAATTGTGTCCTCCATCATATCCAATTATTAATTTACCATTTTCTACTTTTGTTTGCACATACTTTATTACATTATCATCACCTTCCACTTCTACAAATGCAGTAGCCCCTTGTTGAACATCAACGTTAATAGAGTTAGAAACTTTTACGGTAGTAAAAGGACTTACATTTCTTGATTCGGTAATGATGTGACCACTCCCTTTTATTTGATTGCATGCAGTTGCAAAAAGTAATACTGCAATAAATGGAATGTATTTCATGTGTTTATTTTTTATAAAAAGTAAAAATAGGAAAAGCATTTTAAGAAATTCAATCATTACAACGTTATTCTCTAAACGGTAAATTTTAAGGATAAACAAATACCAATTTTTAAACTAAAATTTTGCTACAATTTTTTAAAACTAAATTAGTAAAGAAATAAGTTTACAAAAATTAAACTACAACAAAAAAAGAATGGCAGTATCGTTGCAAAGCCACAACCGCATTGGCTTTTGCAGCAAATACATCACTACACAAAAAATTAATTAAAATTTATTTGAAAATATTATTAACAAATGTATGTACTCGGGACACCTACATTTATGGGAAAAACCCTTATGCTTCAAAAAATGATAGTGGCTAATTTGTATTAGGATAATCGTGTTGGGCAACCTTATAACTACTCAGTTACATGGATATATGACAATAGAATTTTATATAATAATACTCATTCTAAACTGTAAAAATGAACCAATTTTATATTTCTTATAAACTATCCTCTAATAGACTTGCTTAATTTTTTTATATAATTGTCAAACTTTGTAAAATCGTTCGGTATTATCAAAAAACACAATACATTTTTTAAAATATTTGGAAAGATTCCAAAAAAAAACCACCCTTTTAAAAGAGTGGCTTACTATAAAATACTTTTAAAAATTTAAACTCTAAAGTGAGCAAATGCTTTGTTTGCCTCTGCCATACGATGTGTATCTTCTTTTTTCTTGTAAGAAGCACCTTCACCTTTACTTGCTGCTACTATTTCGTTGGCTAATTTATCTGACATGCTGCGGCCATTTCTTTCACGACTATAACGTACCATCCATTTAATGCTCAAAGAAATTTTTCTATCGGGACGTACTTCAGATGGGATTTGAAAAGTGGCACCACCAATACGGCGACTTCTAACTTCAACACCAGGCGTAATGTTTGTTAATGCCCTTTTCCATACTTCATAACCATCTTCACCAGTAGTTTTTGCTACTTTATCTAATGCATCGTAAAATATACTGAATGCTCCACTTTTTTTTCCTGCCCACATAAGGTTATTTACAAAACGGGTAACGAGTTTGTCATTAAATTTTGGGTCTGGTGCTAAGGGTAATTTTTTGGCTTGTGCTTTACGCATTATTTTTAATTTTTAATTTTCGGCTAATTTTCTTCAAGGTTTAAAACTTTACTCAGCCTTATTATGAATTTGTATTTATCTAAAATCTCAATACTTGTATCTCAATACTAATATCTTACTTCTTAGCTCTCTTTGTTCCGTATTTGCTACGGCTTTGCTTACGGTCTTTTACACCTGCCGTATCTAGACTACCACGAATAATATGATAACGAACCCCAGGCAAATCTTTTACCCTACCGCCTCTTATCAAAACAATACTGTGCTCTTGTAAATTATGTCCTTCTCCTGGGATATAAGCAATAACTTCTATCTTGTTAGTAAGACGTACTTTAGCTACTTTACGTAGCGCTGAGTTTGGTTTCTTAGGAGTTGTAGTATATACTCTTGTACATACACCACGGCGTTGGGGGCAAGCATCAAGGGCTCTTGATTTACTTTTCGCTTTTATAATTTCTCTTCCTTTTCTAACTAATTGTTGTATTGTTGGCATTTATTTAACCTTTTTTTTAGAAGGGCGAAGGTAGGATTATATTTTAAAAAAAGCGCAAGAAGAAATAAAAAAAGATAAAAAAAATAAATAACATGTTATATTAATGATTAAATAATTGAAAATCAATTATTAAAATGTAAATTTTATAGGTAAGTATCATAAAATAACAGTCTTGGGTAGCAATACAAAAACACATATTGAAACCTTGATAGAGTTTAATTGCCGTAACTATCAGTATAACCAGTAGATATGGGATAGAAAATAGGCAGAACCAGAATAGGTATGCGATGCAATTTCACAAAATATTAATACACAAATATATTCAACCCTTTTTGGGTTGGTGCAATTATTTTTACAGTAACCTTGTGTTTCACCAAAAGCAATAATTTCAACCCTTTTATGCTTAGCAAATTATTTTTCTTCAAATTCCTCCACTTTCTACTGTTTAGATAAAAGCTAAACAGCGAACAAATTTTCAACGGAGCGTCGCCACCGAAGTTCAATCGAAGTACCCTTGCTCGTAACCAAATAGTAAAAATAACCGGTACTGGTATTTCATAAAAATGCCCCAAACAAGAATATAAGGGGCGTTTATTTTATAAACTGAATTTTGATTTACAATTTCATCATCCACCCATGTGTATCGGCGGTTTTGCCATAACGAATGTCGTTTAGTATTGCTTTTACTTTTGGTGCAACTGTCCATGTGGTTACATCAAAAACCATATCATATTCTTTGTAGCGCAATTCTTTTATAAGCGAAATAGTAGCAGCAGTACCTGTACCAAATACTTCACTTAAAGTGCCTGCTTTATGGGCTTCTATAACTTCATCAATATTTAATGCACGTTCTTCTACGGTTAATCCCATTTCATTTAAAATAGTAATTACGCTATCTCTTGTTACACCTTTTAAGATGGTGCCTTCATCCAAATTGGGAGTAATAGCTTTGTTGCCAATAATAAACATTACATTCATTGTACCACATTCTTGCACATACTTGTGCTCATAAGCGTCAGTCCAAAGCACTTGGTCGTAGCCTTTTAATTTTGCTTGTGCGGTTGCATACATAGCACCGCCATAATTGCCCGCTGCCTTCGCATACCCAATGCCACCTGGCACTGCACGAACATACTGCTCTTCTACATATATGCGCATGGGTGTTGCATAATATGGGCCTGTTGGGCTAAGGATAATCATAAATTTATATTTCTCACTCGGTTTTACGCCAATGGTTTCATCTGTACTAAACATAAACGGACGAATGTACAAAGAGTGGTCTACTTTGGCTGGTATCCAATTACTTTCAAGGTTGATGAGTTGTCTTAAACCATCCATAAAAATTTCTTCGGGTACGGTGGGCATTTGCATACGCTCTGCAGATATGTTAAACCTAGTAAAATTATCGTGTGGACGAAAAATTAATGCTTCGCCTGCGAGATTTTTGTATGCTTTTATACCTTCAAAAATAGCTTGCCCATAATGTATGGCTGCAAGTGAAGGCTCTAACAATAACGGTTGGTAAGGTTTTATTTCGGGTGTTTTCCATTCGCCATCTTCGTAGTCTACTTCAAGCATGTAATCTGTAAAATATTTTCCAAATGGAATATTCTCTAAATTAATATCGTTTAGTTTGCTCCTATTAATTTTTGTTATATTAAAATCAGTTACTGATACCATAATGATTAATTTTGAGGCAAAGAAACGAAAAAATAACAGCAAACAATTTTTTTATATGAGTTTAGATGATATAAAATTGACTCCCTTTTTGGTAAAAAAACTGTACGAAAACAGTATGATAGATACTGAAGAAATAACTAAGCCAATACGCAATGGAAATGCAGCGAAGGATAGAGCAGATGCTGTTGTAGAAAAAAATATTGTATTAAAAAAAGAACCAATTGGTAATATAAAATTTCTTGGTAAAAATGCTAAAAATGTTTTGATAATTGTAGATGAAAAAGAACATACATTTTTGGGTGATGATGAACTGAGTTTTTTGATAAATATTTTAAATGCTTGTGCCTTTTCTATGCAAGATGTGGTATTGGTAAATGCAGGCAATAGCGATGATGTGGTTTATGAAAATTTGAATACACAATTTGAGCCTAGAATAGTTTTATTTTTAGGAACAGAACCGCAGGTATTAAACTTTCCTGTGCAAATACCGCAGTACAAAATACAAGCATACAACAATCAGCAATATTTATGTGCGTCATCGTTACAAAAATTATCAAGCGATAAAGAGGAAAAGAAGAAATTGTGGTTAGTATTGAAGGTGCTGTTTGGGATTTAGAAGAAAAATGAATTGAATATTTTTGAATATTGTTTGAAAAGTTAAAATGTGATAGTTTAAAATTAGTAAAAGAAAAAGTTTCAGTTTTAAAATGCTTTACGAGTTACAAATGTAAAAATATTTGCCACTGGTTTACAGTTTTTAAAACTGCTAAAGAGATTTATGCTGTGGTACTTTTTCTTTATTTTTTACTCCTAGAGGCTTGGCTCAAATTGCGAGGCAATTTCATAAATGTAAATATGTGGATATTAAAAAATGCTAAACCATTAAAATAAATAACTTGAAAGTAAATATAAAATGAAACTAATTTTTGCCACCAACAACCAAAACAAAGTAGCCGAAGTAAAAGCAGCTTTAACTTATGGCTTAGAAATAATAACGCTTAAAGAAGCAGGTATAAATATTGATATACCCGAACCACACAATACATTAGAAGAAAATGCCAGAGAAAAAGCAAATGTAATATACAACCTAACAAACCAAAATTGTTTTAGTGAAGACACAGGCCTAGAAGTAGTTGCGCTTAATGGTGAGCCTGGTGTACGCAGTGCACGCTACGCAGGCGATAACGCAAACAATAAAAATAACATCGCCTTGCTTTTACAAAATATGCAAAATATTAAAGAAAGAAATGCTCAATTTAAAACCGTTATTTCTTTAATGTTAAATGATGTGGAGTATCAATTTACAGGGGTTTGTACAGGAAAAATAATACAAGAAGAAATAGGTGAAATGGGTTTTGGCTATGATGCAATTTTTGTACCCGATGGTGCAAAAAAAACATTTGCTGAAATGTCGATGGAAGAAAAAAATAAATACAGTCACCGCAAAAAGGCATTGGCAAAATTGATAGACTTTTTAAACAAGCATAATGGCAAGAGTTAAATTGGACATACCAAAAAATAAAATTTTTGCTACAAATATAACAATAAGAATTTCAGATATAAATTATGGCAATCATGTAGGCAATGATGCCCTTGTAAGCATTGTACATGAAGCACGTATGCAATGGCTTGCATATAACAATTATACTGAATTAAATATTGGTGGGGCAGCACTTATAATGGCAGATCTGGCTGTGGTGTACAAAGCAGAATGCTTTTATGGCGATATTTTAAACATTGCTATTTATATTGGTGAAATAACAAAAATAAGCTTTGAGATTTTCTACGAAATATTTACTTCTCGTAACGATAAAAAAATATTAATTGCGAAAGTAAAAACGGGTATGGTTTGTTTTGATTATAAAGCTAGAAAAGTAACCAATATCCCTGAAACTTTTGGGCTATTAATAAATGATAAATCTCATTGGTTCCAAAGTTTATAATTTTCCTCTGCTTGCAATATCAGCATTTCAAACCCATTTTTTATTTCAGAACCATGTTCCTCTCCCTTTTGTAAGAACAATGTTTTTTCAGGTTTATATATCAAATCGTATAACAAATGTTTTGGCGTAAGTAAATAGTAAGGAATATCTGCAAAATCTTCTTCATTGGGCGTCATACCAAGTGGTGTAGTATTTATAATTAGGGTATGTGTTTGTATTATTTCTGATGAAATATTTTCGTAAGTAATGGTAGCATTTGTTTTAATTCTACTTACCAATAAAAAATAAATATTAAGTTTCTTTAAAACATATTGTACAGCTTTACTTGCACCACCAGTACCCAGCACCAATGCTTTTGTATGGTGGGGTTTTAATAAAGGTAAAAGTGATTTTTCAAAACCAATAACGTCAGTATTATACCCTATAGTTTTTTCATCAATTATTTTTATACAATTTACAGCTCCTATTTCTTTTGCTGTATCGCTTATTTCCGTAAGCAAAGTCATTACTGCTTCTTTGTAAGGAATAGTAACCGCCAGCCCTTTTAAGTTTTGGTTTGAAGCAATTATTTTTTTAAGCTCTTCTACTTTTTTTATTGAAAATAATTCAAAACTACAATCCTGCAAATGTTCTCTTTTAAATTTTTCTTCAAAATATTTTTTGGAGAAGGAGTGTCCAAGTGGGTAGCCTATTAGACCGTACTGTTTCATTTACAAATATCAATTTTAGTAATCTCCCAAAGTTTCTGGTAACTCAGATAAAGCCTTTGCTAATTGCTCATCATTTGGTGCTATACCATGCCATTCGTGTGTACCTTCCATAAAAGATACTCCTTTACCCATAATTGTTTTCATTAAAATAACAACAGGTTTGTTATGTCCAATTTTTGCTTTGGCAGCATTTAAACCAACTATTATAGCATCCATATCATTTCCATCCATTTCTAGCACGTCCCAATTAAAAGATTCAAACTTTGCTTTTAAGCTAAAAAGATTCATTACTTTATCTGTAGAACCATCTATTTGTTGCCCATTTACATCAATAGTAGCAATTAAATTATCTATTGCCTTACTACCTGCAAACATTATTGCTTCCCAGTTTTGCCCTTCTTCAAGCTCCCCATCGCCTAGCAAAACAAAAACAGTTTGTGGGTCTTTATTTAATTTTTTTGCAGTCGCTGCACCTATAGCCACACTCATACCTTGCCCAAGTGAGCCACTTGCTATACGT
>JANXOQ010000470.1 GCA_025357775.1 Ferruginibacter sp.
TTAATAAAATATTTAAAATCAATATTTTGAAAAATTTTATTTTATTAGTTTTTTAAAGTTTTTTACTATATAAACATTGGCAATTTGAAATAGATTTATGCAACCCAGCTAGTGTTTGTTAATTAATCTTATTTATAATTACAGGTAGTCTTATAAACCATATAATAAAAGTTTAGGATTTAGTAGATTGTTCTCAAATGCATTTACTCTTTGTATTTGCGATAAGTACTCACATAAATTTTAGGCTTAATCCGAGCTTGTCGGAGGCGAATTACACTCTGAAAATCATTACTTTGCTTTATATGGACCGCCTTCGACAAGCTCAGGCTGACAATTTTACAATTCGATGCTAAAAAGAAAACTATTCACAATAATTTATTTTATTAGCCTTTGCGAATAAAATACTTAATCCTATAAAAGTTAAATGTTTTTATTATTGTATTTAACATAATATTAATTATAGGATAAATATCTAAAAAGCATTTCCATCATGTATGAGTTGGTATATACGTTTACACAGCTGGAAATATTTAAAATTTAATTTGAGTTTGCATGGCTTGTTAAGTAAAGGTTTAAGGAAAGCTTTTGTAGTCGTCTTGTCGGTGAAATATTGTAATAAGAATCACTTTTGGTTTTATTAATTCGCAACCAATTCTATAATCTCCAATTCTAATGCGGTAATATTTTTCATCAGATTTTTGTCCGCTTAATTTTATGTAATCAAGTTCACTAGTTTGTAAGTTTTCAGCATTTGCAAGCGTTTCAAGTACATAAGTAGAATCAGCGATTACTTTTTTTGGTAGCTTTTTTAAATCTTTAAAATAACTTTTCAATACAATTACTTCCATGTTGCAATTTCTTTTTTATATTCTGCTAAAGTAAAGGTTTCTTCATTTTTACGTCCACGCATTTCGAGTATCAACAAATAATCTTCAACATCGTCATTGAATATTACGTTTAATATTTTATCAATTTGCTCAATATTGAAAGTTTTACGAAGTTTTTTTACACTAAAAGACTGAGGTTTCATGTCAAGTTTTCTAGCTATATATTCAGTTTTATAACCGCTAACACCTATTAAGTTTGGAATCTCTT
>JANXOQ010000507.1 GCA_025357775.1 Ferruginibacter sp.
GGTTTCGGGCAGACAGTTGGTCAATACCCAACCATCGCAAAGCCCTATTCGTTGGTAGCAATGGTATGACGACACACCACCCTGACAATTAACAACCTTGACAATGACATTAAAAGAAGCCGTTTTAAAAAGTTTAGAAGACATCAACGACATCACAAATTATTTGGCTGTTTACAATCATATAGCTGACAAAAAATATTATGACTTTGGTACTGCAAAAACGCCAGGTTCGACAATTTCAGCAGCATTAGGCGACTTCATTAGGAATGGCGACACAAGAGTAAAACGCATCAAGCAAGAAGGCGGAACTTATTCTTACTATTTGACAATTAATGAACCAAATATTCCAATTGAAGTTTTAAGTGGCTCGACAGAAACCACAATAACAAAAGTCGTTAAGGTTGACAAAAACAAAACTTATGACGAACGAGATTTGCATAAACTTTTGAGCAGCTATTTAAAAAACACAGGCATTTACTCAAAGACAATTTTTCACGAACAATCAAACGGCAAAGACAACAATCAAATTTGGACACACCCAGATATGGTTGGTATAAAGTTCTTAAACTTGCAGACAAAAGCCAGCCAAAATTTTTTAAAATCAATAAATCGGGTTGACACTTTTAAACTGAGTTCATACGAATTAAAAAGAGAAATCAACAGTGACAGCGAACTAAAAAAAGCATTTTTTCAAGCCGTTTCAAATTCGAGTTGGGCAAATTATGGTTATTTAGTAGCCTTTGAATTTAGCGACAGTTTGACCGAAGAAATGGAAAGGCTAAATCAATCTTTTGGAATTGGAATTATCGAACTTAACGCAAATCCTTACCAAAGTAGAATTTTATTTACTGCAAAGTATCGGGACTTAGATTTTAAAACTATTGACAAACTTTGCAAAATCAACAAAGAGTTTGACAAGTTTATTGAGCAGACCGAAAAACTTATGACAGCAGAAGAACGTTATTACAAATCGACTGAAAAAGAACTGAATGAATTTTGTGACGAGTATTTTGCAAACGACAGCGAAGTTGAAAAATATTGCAAAGACAAACATATTCCGACAGAGACTGAATGACGAGAAGAACCACTGCTACCAACATTGGGTTTTGTGCAAGTTGGGCAGACGTAGTAACAATGAGCATTTGTAATTCTGTTCAGCTTTTGTTCGGGCAGGACAAACAACATTGAGCATTAGTTCTTAACTTCAATTTTATATTTTCAATCAGCAGCGGTTCCGGGCAGACGGAATTCTATTTCCCAACCGGCACAAAGCCCTGTCCGTTGTAAGAAACCATTTCGCAACTCACCATATATTGGGAGTGCATAAAAATCTTAAAACGACAAAAGATGATTAGAGATAAACATTATTATCAAATACATTCACCACCTATGCAACAAAAAGTTAAAAATTGTTGTCTGAATTAAAACCCTCAAAACACTTAATTATGAATCAAACTCAGAAAGTATTACTTGCAATAGTAATTTTATTTTTTACCGCTTGTGGTAAAACTAGTATGGATAATGTTGTAATCGAAGACCCTCACAATCACAGTTTAAGAAAGAAAACACTCGATGAAATAAGAAATGAAATAAGAGGTTCATGGGAGTTTAAAAGATCCTGTGGTTGTGGTTTTCTAGGTTGTAATTGCAATATAATGCCTACAGGAGATTATCTTTATTTTTTAAGTAATGATACTGTAAAAAGAGTTACTAATGGGGTAATTAATATTTATGAAAAAGCTTTAATTACTAGAAAATATTTAAATGCTTTTAACGACACAGGGTATGTCTACTCAATTGGAGGCGGGCTTCAAATGTGGGCAATGGATGAAATAAAAAAAGATTCCCTTGTTATGGCTGATGGGTCACAGGCAACTTATTATTTAACTAGACCTTGATTCTAATTGTATCTTCCAAATTAACTAGTAAATTTAATAAAATGAAAATAATAAAACTAGCAATTCTGTTTTTGATTGCAGGCTCATCCTCTGTATACGCTCAAAATATTGAGCTAACAGGTAAAGTATTAGCTAAGGATAAAACAATACTTCTGTGTAAGCCTGCGATAACAACAATTGCAAGTACAAAAAACGAAATGGATTTTTTAAAGAGTATTATTAAAGGAAATGAAAAAATTACTTACTCATTAATTCAATCAAATAAAGATGCAAGTAATACACACAATGTTTATAATTTTTCTTATAAAGGTATTCCAATATTTGGTGCAGACTATGTGGTACATTCCACAAATGGATTAATAAGTTTCGCTAATGGTACAATACCGAATGTACAAATAGATGTAGTAGATAATCCAAAATTTAATGCTGAAAGTAAAGTATCGAATTAAAATTAAAGAATGATTTAATTATGCAAGCAAATTCTAAAAGAGAATTAACGATTGATTTGAAAAACAATGGTCTAATTTGGGTCTACTTAAAAAATCAAATTTATTTATCTTATAAATTTAAAGTAGCTTCTGAAAATATTGCTCTGAGCGGAAATTATTTTATTGATGCAATACAAAACAGTTTATTATATTTTGAGCCTTCAATTTGCACAAATAAAGAATCAAAAATTCCTCCAAATGCTTTGGGTTCTGCTCAAACACTGTATAGTGGCAATAGGAGTTTTACAACTGATGCCAATTTTAATGGTGGATTTAGATTAAGACAGGTAAGGAATTCAGTAAATATTTGGACATTGAATGCTAATAACCAAAGTAATATTGAAGTGATTGCAAATAATGCTACTGATTTTTTTGACAACGATAATATTTGGCAAGCAGCAGAACATGGCATTGATAGATATGCAACTGATGTCCATTGGGCTACTGAGAATGTAGTAGATTATTGGAGAATTCAACACAATCGAAATAGTATAAATGGTTTTGGAATGAATGTAGTAGGATATGTGCATACTTCCATGCCTTGGGCTAATAATGTCAATGCTTTTTGGGATAGAGATTTGAATTCAATGTTTTATGCGGATGGTAACCCATCACTTGGTTTTGGACCAATTGCAGCGTTTGATGTTGTTGCACATGAATTTGGTCACGGAATTTGCCAATATACATCTGCACTAGTAGCAGGAACAGCAGAATCAGGAGCTTTAAATGAGGGATTTAGTGATATATGGGGTGCAGCGATTGAAACTTGGGCAGCTCCAACAAAAAATAGATGGTTAATTGGAGAAGATATATTTCCTGTTTGTTTACGCAATATGTTAAACCCAAAAGATGCATCTGCATCAGAAGGCCAACATCCTAATACATATTTGCGTCAATTTTGGCGCAATGACGGTGAACCTCATAATAACTCTACAATTCTAAGCCATTGGTTTTACTTAATTTCAGACGGAGGAAATGGTACAAATGATTTAGGAAATGTTTTTAATGTTAATGGATTAGGAATAAATACTGCTGCAAGAATTGCTTATGCAACTGAAAGATTTTTACCAAGTAATGCAGGATATTTTCAAGCTAGGGCGACTAGTATTCAAATGGTAAGAGATACATTTGGTATTGGTTCTTGTGAAGAAATTGCTGTAACTAAAGCTTGGTATGCAGTAGGTGTTGGTGCTGATTTTGTTATAAATACCATTATTTCAGGTCCTGATAGATTATGTAGTAACAGTACTGTTACATACACCATAAATAGTGTTCTATGTAATGCCTCTGTAACTTGGTCTACTACTGGTAGTAGCCTTGTAACAATATCCCCTTCCAACGGGTCTAATATAACTCTTATTCCAAATGGTTTTTCAGGTACAATTAACCTAATTGCAACTATTACCAATGCGGGAGTAGTTACCCAACTTTCAAAACAAATTTTGATAGGTGCGCCAGTTGGTGTAGGTCTTGTATCGTTTAACAACATGAATTATTGCGTAACTAGTGATCCATTCCAACCAACTACATTTGCTGTTTTAGCAGGAGGAGGGGACTATTATCCATATTCAGCCACAATACAATGTGGGGCTACAAACGCTACAACAAGCGGTTGGAGTTTTGTAGCTTCATCAGGAGGCATTCCATGGAGCTATACCAATGTAATTAATGGCGTATGTATAATTTCAGCAAAACGTATTATTCCTGGGAGTTACTTAATACTGCGATTTACAGCCTCTAATGCTTGCGGTAATATTAGTAAAAATTTTATTTTTACATCGGATTGTTATTTAACACGGCAATCTAGCCTAAGCGAAAATTCAACTACGATTTCGCCAAATCCAACAACTGGAATAATTAACATTTTATTAGATAGCAAAGACAAGCTAACAAACATTAAAGAAATAAGAATTAAAAATAAAATGGGCGTTTTAGTATTTAACAAAAAATATAATAATAACCAAATTACGCAGTCAGTAAATATCGCAAATCAAATGGCAGATCTTTATATAGTAGAAATTTTTGATGGAAAAGACTGGTCATCTCAGAAATTAAGTCTAATAAAATAATCTAAATAAATGAGGCTGTCTTAAATGTTTTTAAGCCAGCCTCATACTTTTAAATAATCTAAAGTTTGGCTAATTAGAAAAAAATAATTACTTTAAAATTAAAACCTAAAAAAAAGGCTTCTTACAACATTGGGTTTTGTGC
>JANXOQ010000519.1 GCA_025357775.1 Ferruginibacter sp.
TCAATTTTTTATATGCAACAACAACTGTTTTCTGATAGTAAAAGTATTTCAAAATCTACAAATTTAGTAATTGTAAAAGTGGGTAAAAAAATACTTACAAAAAACCAACAAGAGTTTAATAAGCTTACTCAAAAAATAGAAAAACTGCAAAAAGAAATTGAAAAAAAGAAACTTCAATTTGATGCAGCTTTAAAAATGTACGGTAATGATATTTACCCTACACAAACTTCAATTAATATACAAAGGCGAGCGTTAATAATTTTATTATGGGAAGTGTACGAATCTAAGAGAATTTCAAAACCAGATTTAAAACATTTAAAAGAAATTGTAAGGCATAATTTACAAATATTTATAGATGAACAAGAGGTATGGGGCTTAGATGAACAACTGAGCCTAATCTTTGAAAAGCTAGAAGGAATAAGCTATACAGATATGATGAATGCTGAAAAAAAGCAAGCAAAAAAGGAAATGGATCAAATGTTTGCAGACTTTGATATTGATTTAGATGATATAGATATTGAAGATAAAAATGCTATGGCAGAAAAAATAGCAGAGGTACATCAAAAAATGGCTGAAAAAGAAGAGCAAGATATTAAGAAGCAACAGAAAAGAGATGCCAAGAAAAAGAAAACTGCTAAGCAAATAGAGTATGAAAAAATGGAAGCTGCGGCGGAAGAATTAAAAAGTAAAAATATAAGTACGATTTATAAACAATTGGCAAAACTTTTTCACCCAGACCTTGAACAAGATGAAGACCGAAAAGTAGAAAAAGTGTTATTAATGCAGGAACTAACTGCTGCTTATGAAGCTAAAAATTTGCATGCATTGCTTACACTTGAGCTTAAATGGATACACAAAGAAAACGACCATTTAGAAAGCCTTACAGAAGAAAAACTGGCTGTATATCTACAAATTTTGAAAGAGCAAGCAAAGGAGCTAGATTATGAAAAGAATACCGTTTTTCAAAGCCCACAATATACTGCATTGGTTCAAAAATTTGGTATGTCTATATCAAGAAACCCATTACAAACAACTTTAAACCATCTTAATGCAATAAAAGAATATTCATCTGGTTTAACAAGAGATTTAAAAGATTTTCAATCTATAAATGGATTAAGATATATAAAGGAAATTATTAAATATTGGAAAAATAATAATAACAACAATAATATTGATTTTGACGAAGATGAAATTACACGTTTGTTTTTTGGAAATCGTTAATACATATCTGGCGTAGATAATTCAATTTCATATTTAAGTAAAACTTTAAATGGAATTTTTTCTATTTTTCCTTTTAC
>JANXOQ010000055.1 GCA_025357775.1 Ferruginibacter sp.
AAAAACAAGTAAAAATAAATAAAATGGTGTCCAAAAAAACGGCGTTCTTGCAAAAGGTAAAATGGTATCAAAAAAAACATTCTGCCATACTTGGTTTATTTTTAAAAATATATATTGATCTATTTCTATGATTTTTTTTAGCATTTTTATTACTTTACCCTTTTTTGTAAATATAGTGTTTGTTAAAATAAAATATGCTTAGCAAGTCAACAAGTACATCTAAAATTAACAAAAAATACGACTATCTTTTTACTAAATTATTGCTTAAAAAAATAAGATCGTAAAGATTGGGAACTATTTTATTGTAGTACAACAATTATAATTGCAGCCTACTATCATAGATTATTGTACTTTTGAAAATAACCAATGTTTATTATTAAGCAAAAAATGTTTTACATAAATGAAAACACTCTCAATTATTATTCCAATGTATAATGAAGCAAATACAATTGCACATACATTAGAAAAAATAAACATGGTAGTATTACAAAATGATATTTTAAAACAAGTAGTGGTTGTAAATGATTGCTCATCTGATGGCTCTGTAGCAGCTGTAGAAAACTATAAAATTAGCAACCCATTTCTTGAAATAAAATTATACAACCATAATGTAAATAAAGGCAAAGGAGCAGCATTACATACTGGCATTAAAGAAGCTAAAGGAGATTATATTGTAGTGCAAGATGCAGATTTGGAATACAACCCCGAGGAGTTTAAAATATTATTACAACCGCTGGAAGATGAGGTTGCCGACGTAGTATATGGTAGTAGATTTATGGGGGGAAGGCCACATAGGATTTTATTTTTTTGGCATACAATAGGCAATAAGTTTCTAACACAATTTTCAAATGTATTTGCTAATCTAAATTTATCTGACATGGAAACATGTTATAAAATGTTTCGTGCAGAAATAATAAAGTCATTGTATTTAAAAGAAAAACGATTTGGATTTGAGCCAGAAGTTACACAAAAAATAGCTCGTATAAAAGGCATTCGTATTTATGAAGTGGGAATTTCTTACTATGGTAGGACATATGAAGAAGGGAAAAAAATTAGTTGGAAAGACGGATTTAGAGCATTGTATTGCATCATAAAATACGGCTTGTTTAAAAGTAAGTAAAAGGAAAATATAAGCATGTTTACAAAATGGAAAGTACCTAAAACTGTACAATGGATTATAAAGTTGTTTCTTATTTATCTAATTATATTTACTGCATTTAGAATAGCCACAGTCATTTTCTTTAAACCAAAAGATACAAATTGGTTATCATTGGCACCATCATTTTCTTTGGGCTTAAAGTACGACCTTCGTTGGATTTCATTCATAGCTGCACCTATTGCACTCTTATCGTTGTACAAAAAGTTTTCTCCTTTTTACAATGTTGTAGCAAAAAACTTTTGGACAGGTTATTTAGCAATAATAACATTGCTAGTTCTCTTTTTTTATGGTGCTGATTTTGGACAATTTACGTACATAAATGCAAGGTTAAATGCTGATGCATTGATAGTGGTAGATGACCCACGAGAAAGTTTGCAAACAATATGGCAGAGCTATCCAATAGTATGGATTTTGATAGGATTGTTTGGTGCAGTAATGATGACAGTATGGATGATAAAAAGAACCCATGTAAGCATTGAAGATAAAAATGTTAGTATTCATAAGTTTAGTTATCGAAAAATATGGCATTGGTTTTTATTGCTTTTATTAGGTTGGTTTATCTATGGTTTTTTTACAGCGCAACCATTAGATATTTTTAGAGCTTATAGTTTAAACAATGGATTTAAAAGTAATCTTGCATTAAACCCAATGCAAAACTTTTTTACTACACTTGGGTTTAGAAAGCCATTATTAGAAACAAAAGCTAAAGAAAATTTTCCGATAATGAAGGAATATCTGGGGCTTGGTGCAAATGATTTAGATAATTACACAAGGCTTGTACACCCAAATAGTAAGGCCCTTGAAAGTAAGCCAAACGTGGTTTTAGTGATTTGCGAAAGCTTTAGCATGTATAAAAGTAGTATGAGTGGCAATGTACTAAATGCTTCTCCATATTTTAATGAAATGTGCAAAGAGGGTATTTTTTTTAGTCGTTGTTTTTCTCCTACATTTGGTACCGCACGGGGCGTTTTTGCTACTATTTCTGGTATACCAGATGTGCAGCTTTCAAAATTTTCTACAAGAAACGAAGCGGCAGTAAACCAACGTACTATTATCAATGATTTTGAAGGTTACAACAAATTTTATTTTATTGGTGGGCGAAGTGAGTTTAATAATTTTAAAGGGTTAGTACAAAATATTGATAGCATAAATATTTTTGAAGAAGGAAAATACAATGTGCCAAAATTAAATGTGTGGGGCATAAGCGATAAAAATTTATTTATTACGGCTAATGAAAAAATGGCCACACAAACAAAACCATTTTTTACCATTATTCAAACTGCAGATAATCATCGTCCATTTAATATACCAGAAGAGGATAAAGATTTTATACAAAAAAATATTAGCAAAGAAGAATTAGAAAAAAATGGATTTGAATCCTTAAAAGAATACAATGCTTTTTTATACTCCGATTATTGTTTTAAAAATTTTATAGAAGCAGCAAAAAAAGAAACATATTTTAATAATACTATTTTTATTTTTGTTGGTGACCATGGCATAGAAGGCAATGCTACAGCCGTATACCCAAATGCATGGATTGAACAACGCTTAGCGGATGAACATATTCCATTGTTATTTTATGCACCTGCATTGCTTACCCCACAGTTGCACAATGAACCAGTTTCTCAGATAGATGTATTGCCTACAGTGGCAAGCATGATACAGCAGCCATACACAAACTCTACCTTGGGTAGAAATATATTAGACACTACTGTAAAGCAACATGCAGCGTTTATTATTTACCATGCCCCTGGCTGGATAGGCATTGTAAATGATAAATATTTTTACCGGAAAAATATACATATGGAAAATGATGAATTAGTTTCCGTAACAAAAGAGCCAATTACATTAAATAAATTTCAGGAAGATTCTGTAAAAAAAGAAATGAAAAAACTTACCACAGCTATTTATGAAACTGCAAAATGGATGCTGGTAAATAATAAAAATAAATAAATTACTCTTTTGATGCTAAATATTTACATTTATTTGATAACAATAAAATAATATAGCTGGTATTGCGTTATTTTTGTAATAACCACAACATTTACGTGCATGCAATTTGCAAAAGGTAAGCTACTAGCCATTGGCGGAGCAGAAGATAAAGGAACTGATTTAGAAACGGGACAAATACACCGCAATAACCTCAACTTTTTTGAACTAGCTATTTTACGCAAAATTGTAGATGAAATAGGCGGTGAAGATAAAAGAATAGAAGTTGTCACTACTGCAAGTATGATACCTATTGAAGTAGGAGATAATTATTTATTTGCTTTTAACAAAATAGGTTGTAAAGATATTGGGCTTATGCACATCCGCAACCGTGCAGATGCTGCAAATGAAACCTTCCTTGAGCGATTGCGAAAATGCGATGCTATAATGTTTAGCGGTGGAAACCAGCTTAGGCTTACAACTACTTTTGGAGGCACCAAATTTTTAGAAATTGTTTTAGAAAGATATAATGAGGAGGAATCTTTTTTAGTAGCTGGTACTTCAGCCGGTGCTATGGCCATGAGCAATACCATGATTTATGAAGGCAATGCAGCCAAAGCACATCTAAAAGGTGAAGTAAAAATAACTACAGGTTTGGGTTTTATGGATGATGTAATATTCGATTCTCATTTTGAAAAACGAGGTCGTTTTGGAAGATTGGCGCAAGCTGTAAGTAGCAACCCATCTTGCATAGGCATTGGCCTAGGTGAAGATACAGGCGTGCTAGTTAGCGATGGAAATAAAATGGAAGCCATTGGCAGTGGGCTTGTAGTTATACTTGATGGGCATGATATACGCCACAGCAATATTGCTGATATACCAGATGGCTGCCCAATAAGTATTGAGAATATGAAAGTGCATTTTCTTGAAAAAGGTAATGGTTATTTAGCCAAAGAAAGGATATTTATACCAGAGGTTTTTGAAGGGGCAGTTACAAATAAGCAGGTAGAAGTGGAGTAACTAAATTTCTGATTTTCAATTTATTTTTAAATTTAAATCCCAATTTATAAAAAATATTAAAAAAATAGCGATGAAAAATTCATCGCTATTTTTATGTTTGCACATTTGCAATTTTTCCCATTAGCAAATTATCTTGCTATGTTTACTGCTCGTTTCTCTCTAATTACTGTTACTTTTATTTGTCCGGGAAAAGTCATTTCAGTTTGTATTCTTTGTGCAATATCAAAACTTAAAGTATCGCTTTCTGCATCAGTTACTTTATCTGCTTCTACTATAACTCTTAGCTCTCTTCCTGCTTGTATTGCGTATGCTTTTTCTACACCATTGTATGATGCAGCGAGGGTTTCAAGGTCTTTAATGCGTTGTATGTATTGTTGCATTATTTCTCTTCTAGCACCTGGTCTTGCACCACTTATAGCATCACATGCCTGTATTATGGGAGAAATTACAAACAGCATTTCCATCTCATCATGGTGTGCACCTATGGCATTTACTACCGCAGGGTTTTCACCATATTTTTCTGCTAATTTTGCACCTAGCAATGCATGGCTTAGTTCTGTTTCTTCATCTGGTACTTTACCAATATCATGTAGTAGACCAGCACGTTTTGCCAGCTTTGGGTTCATGCCTAGTTCAGCAGCCATTATACCACAAAGATTAGCTGTTTCTCTGCTATGCATCAATAAATTTTGCCCATAAGATGAACGGAAACGCATACGACCTACCATGCGTATCAATTCTTTATGCAGACCATGCACACCTAACTCTATTGCAGTACGCTCACCAATTTCCATTACTTGGTCATCTAGCTGGCGTTTCGTTTTTTCTACTACTTCTTCTATACGTGCAGGGTGTATACGACCATCTGCCACTAAACGTTGTAGCGATAAACGAGCTATTTCTCTACGCAATGGGTCAAAGGAAGAAAGTACAATCGCTTCTGGTGTATCATCTACAATTAAATCTACCCCGGTAGCGGCTTCTATTGCACGTATATTTCTACCCTCACGACCAATGATAGAACCTTTTATTTCATCACTTTCTAAATTAAAAACGGTGATTGAGTTTTCAATTGCTTGCTCTGCTGCAGTACGTTGTATCGTTTGTATTACAATTTTTCTTGCTTCTTTATTTGCGTTTGTCTTTGCATTTTCAATTATTTCTTGTTGCAATACTACAGCCTGTGCATGTGCAGATTCTTTTAAGCCCTCTATTAATTGTGTTTTTGCTTCTTCTGCACTTAAACCAGCTACTTTTTCAAGTTTGCGAATATGCTCTTCCTGGTGTTTTTCTAGCTCGGTACGTTTTTGATTTACAATTTCAGTCTGTTTGTTTAAATTTTCTTTTATGGTTTCATTTTCTTTTGCAAGCTTGTCTGCATTGGCTTCTTTTTGGCTAAGGCTTTGTTCTTTTTGTTTCAGCTTATTTTCATTTTCTGTTATTTTCTGTGTGCGTAGCATCACATCTTTTTCACTATCTATTTTAAGCTGGGCAAATTTTTCTTTGGCTTCTATTTCTCTTTCTCTTTTGTAAGTGTCTGCCTTTATTTGTGCTTCAGCAATTACTTTTTTTGATTGTATTTCGGCTTCTAATAGTTGTTTTTCAGCTTCTAGTACTTGCTTATCGGTATTTTTTGCAAAAAACATTTTGCCTCCAAAGATGCCCGCTATAAGCGCTACAGCTCCAGTAATGATGTAAATTATAGTTGAATCCATTTTTAATTTTGTTTTATTTATCCGTAAAATATGAATACCCCTTCAAAAAAGGGTATAGCTACGAAGATAAGGAAAAAATAGCTTTTGCCTTAATAGTTAAAGAATTAGGAGACTTTACGACAGCATATGAGTAAAAAGATTATTAAATATTAAGTTACTTTTTTATTTTCTTAGCATTAAACCTATACGAAAACCCCAATGCAAAAAAACTATTTGGAGATTGTTTTGTAAAACCAAATCCTCCCGAAATATCCACCATTATATCTTTTGAAATTAAATAGGTAAAACCTCCATCAGCCCTATGGTCATTGATTTGGTATTGCGGAGCAAAGCCATATATCTCCATATATGCACCTAGTTTTTCTGTAATACCCATGCCACTTGTAAGTGTGTAAATAAAAGTTGGTTCTGAGCTTTCACCATTCCACTCAGCTCCTAAATTATATGCTAGTGTAAATTTATTGCTCAATGTGTGTTGCATATTAAACCTAAAAGATGGTGCAAAATAAGTGGCTTTAAAATTTGAAGAAGCTGCATTGGGTAAAGTTAAATGCCCAATAAAGCCTGTTGCAGGAATAAAACCTTTTTCTTCACTTACACTTATTTTAAAGCCAACAATAGCAGGTACGAAGCCTGTTATTTTATTGTCAAAAGATTTGACGAAATTGACTTCTGTAATTAATCTTAACTCAATATTTTGGCTTATACCATATTTCCAAAGTATAGTAGGCAAGGTTATAGAATTATTACTTACATCAATCTTTTCATATATAAAACCATTTTTACTTGCAAAAATCCTTTAGGGGTTATAAAAGGGCATTCAGTTTGGTCTGGCCTATCTGTTTGTATAGCTATTTGTGTATATCCTTTTAGAAAAAGAAAAAATATACTTGTAAAAAGTGTCATCAATTTTAGACTCATTAAACGAATTTAATAAAAGTTAGGCATACCTAACAAATAAGTTATATTTTTTATTTTCCCGAATATGAAAACTGTTTTCCCGATAGCTATAACATCTAAAACAATAAATTAAGATTTTTGTTGCCTAAATAAATATAAATATGTACAAAAAATTAGGAATATTAATTTGTGTATTGTTTTTGCAAAATGAAGATGGTAAAGCACAAGTAAAAGAAACAAAAATTGTAGAAGATACAAGCGTTGTAAAATATTTACAAGATATAACTGTAGTTGGACGAAATAGCAAAAGTGATTACCAGCAAATGCCTGAAATTGTAGGTACAAATATATATGCAGGTAAAAAAAATTCGTTGATTGTAATGGATAATGTGCAGGGCAATGTGGTTACAAATACTATGAGGCAAGTCTTAGCTAAAGTACCTGGTATTCATATTTGGGAAAGTGACCCAAGTGGTTTGCAAATAGGTATTGCGGCTCGTGGGCTTAGCCCAAATAGAAGCTGGGAATTTAATGTACGCCAAAATGGGTATGATATTGCAGCTGACCCTTTTGGTTACCCAGAGGCATATTACAATCCACAATTACAAGCCGTACAACGTATAGAAATTGTAAGAGGACAAGGTGCTTTGCAATATGGACCACAATTTGGTGGACTGGTAAATTACATTTTGCGCAATGGTAGTGATATTAATAAACCCATAGAATTAGAAACACAGCAAACAATTGGTAGCAAAGGATTATTTAATAGTTACAATGCTATTGGTGGTAAAAAAGGCAAAGTAAATTATTATAGTTTTTTTGACCATAGAAATGGAAATGGATGGAGAGAAAATAGTGTTTATAATTCTAATGCAGGTTTTGGAACTATCACATATCAATTCACAAAAAAGTTTTCATTAACAGCAGAACTTATGCGCTCGCATGTACGCAGCCAGCAGCCAGGTGGGCTTACTGATGCACAACTAAAAGAAAATGCACAACAAAGTTTTCGCAGCAGAAATTGGTTTGACTTAATATGGACTACACCAGCAATTATTGCCAATTATAAAATAAATAATACTACTACCTGGAACACAAAATTATTTGGTACAATAGGCGATAGAAATAGCGTAGGGTTTTTACAATCCATCACAATAAAAGATAGCATAAATGCTGCTACATTGGCTTACAATAATAGAATAGTAAATATAGATAATTATAGAAATTATGGAATAGAAAGTAGGATTATTACAAATTACAATTTAGGCAAAATGAAAAATACTATTTCAGGAGGTGTACGTTTTTATACAGGCACTACCTATCGTAGGGCAGAAGGGAAAGGTAATACAGGCATAGACTATGACGTATCAACGCAAAGTAATTATCCTAGAGATGTACAATTTAATTCAAAAAATGCAGCAGTGTTTGTAGAAAGTATTTTTCGCATAAATAAAAATTTATTATTTATTCCTGCATTAAGATACGAATGGCTACAAGGAGATGCAAATGGGCGGGATAGATATACAACCACTGGGCAAGAAATAATTTTGCAAAATATAAAACGTAGTAGAAGTTTTGTACTAGCAGGTATAGGTGCTGAGTACCACGTTTCAAAAATAACTGAAATATATGCAAATGCTGCACAAGCATACAGACCTATTCAATTTGCAAACTTGCAAGCACCGCCAACAACAGATGTGGTTGATGATAATCTGAAAGATGCCAAAGGTTACAACATTGATTTAGGCTACAGAGGAAAAATAAAAAATTATTTTCAGTTTGATGTAAGTGGTTATTATTTGCAATATAACAATCGTGTAGGTACTATTATACCAGATGGAACAAATGCTAGATTAATAACAAATGTAGGCGCAAGTACCAGCAAAGGTTTAGAGGGTTATGCAGAAATAAATATTACCAAAGCATTAATAAAAAATAACAAATTAGACATTATTGTTTTTAGTACTTACAGCTATACAGATGCAAAATATAGTGGCGACCATAAGGTTGCAACTACTAAAGGAAAATTTGTAGAAAATGCACCAAAAAATATTTTTAGAGGAGGATTAACACTTGGGTATAAAGAATTATTATTTACTACACAAATTAGTAGCGTAGGTGCTACATATAGCGATGCAAATAATACAGAAATACCTACGGCAAACGCACAGAATGGACTGATACCCTCTTATAACATTACAGATATAACAGCAGGGTACAAATTAATAAAAGGTATAAAAGTAAAAGCTGGTGTAAATAATGTTTTTGATAAAAGGTATTTTACAAGGCGTGCTGGAGGCTACCCTGGGCCAGGTGCATTACCCGCAGATGGAAGAACTTTTTTTATAAGTGTTGGAGCAAAACTGTAATCTAAATTGAGGTAAAAGCCACGAGTTTAAAATATATTTTCGTGGCTTTTTTACTACAACATCCTTCTTGTTTTCTTTTTGCAAGCAAAGTAAACATTCCCATGCTGGCTTTGCAAAAACACTTCTTCTAATCTTATTTGAATGTGTATGATAAAGTAAGTAGCTAAAGCGGTAAAAAAGTTTACCGCATTGGGTATTATTAAAAATATACCTAACACACTTATTATCATACCTAAGAAAATGGGATTTCTGCTAATAGAAAAAATTCCATTGGTTACCAAATCGGTTTTATTTTTTTCATCTATGCCTATACGCCAGCTATTGCTCATTTGGTATTGTGCTATGGCTATCCATATTAAAGAAATATGAATGAGTACAAGCCCTACAAATTTTATATTATTATTTTCTAAAAATAAAATAGGCGCACAATATTGATATGCTGTATCACCAAAAGAAAATAACAATACTGTTACAAAAAGTAAGCCTATCAGTACTTTCATTACAAAGCCAATATAATCGTGTGCATTATCTGCCTTGCCAAATGTAATGGGATTTATGCCCGTGGCTTTGTATGTTTTGTACGTGGGTATTACAAAGGTCAATAGTAAATAAAATAGCAGGTAAATGGGGAGGTATATTTTTAGGAAATTTGTCATATTTTTTGAAATTATGTTAAGGAAATAAACTAGCAATAGTATCCATAGGTAAAAACATTTTACCACTATTTGGTAAAAATATAAAGCCATACTTTTCGTAAAATTGCTTAGCGTTATCATTTATTGGAGAAACTATTACAGCCAAAGAGCCAATAGTAGTTTGACTATTTTCATAACCTCTTTTTAAAGCATCTATTAATAAAAGGGAACCTAGTTTATTACCCATGTATTTTTCGTCTATAGCCAACCTGCCTAGTAAGGTCACGGGTAGGTTATTGTATGAAGGTGGTAGTTTTTTTACTATTGATTCTGGTAATGAATTCCGCTGTATTGAACTACTAGATAAAGTATAGTATCCCTTCACATTGTCATTTTCATCTGCTAGTATAAAGCATACAGCTAGCTTTCTTTTTACATCTTGCTTTGCTTGTGTATGTAAGTAATCATCAAGCATTCTTATGCCACACTTAAATTGTTGTTTTTTATGTGTGTTGTTTAAAAGGGTAGTGGCATATATCATAATTTTGCAATTTCTTTTCTATGTACCATAGCAGCTTTCTTTAAAGCATCATTTGGTTTAATAGGCTTAGAAATAGTATCAAAAAATATTTCTGCATCTTTTTTAGAAGAAATTAATGTTTCATGTTTTTCTACAATATTAGTAGCTTGTTGCAGTGCCGCATAAATTACAAACTCTGTAAGGGTTCTAAATCCACCCAAGCTTGCGGCATATTCGAAATATTCTTTTTGTTCTTTTGGTAGCCTTGTGTCAAATCTTGTTTTTTCTAAAGTTTTCATTTTTGTAAATTTTGTAATTGTGTAAATGTACGTATAATTTCCGTACAAAATAGTTTATGTCATTGTCTATCCACTCCATAATAAAAGATGAAAAAAGGTATGCCGATGAAGTGAGAGACACAACGATGTTGCCCATAGCTGCTGCTTTGCTCATTAAATAATCAAAAAAATGCCGCAGGAATTTTTAATTACAGCCCTCAAGCCTTACTTTTGCAAAAAATTATAACACCCCAACTATAATAATACATCAATATGGCAAGTACAGGTAAAGTAAAATCAATTATTGGAGCCGTTGTGGACGTACAGTTTAGCAATGAAGGTAAGCTTCCAGAAATATTAAATGCACTAGAACTTACCCGTGAAAACGGAGATAAATTAGTACTAGAAGTACAACAACATTTAGGTGAAGATAGCGTACGTACTATTGCTATGGATGGTACAGAAGGATTGGTACGTGGAATGATTGTAACTGATACTGGTAGCCCAATTACGATGCCGATTGGTGAGGGAATTAAAGGCCGTTTGTTTAATGTAACTGGTGATGCAATTGATGGTTTGCCACAAGTAAGCAAAGTGGGTGGTAGAGCTATACATGCTAAGCCGCCGTTATTTGAAGATTTATCTACAGCAAATGAAATTTTATTTACAGGTATTAAAGTAATTGATTTGATAGAGCCTTATGCAAAAGGTGGAAAAATTGGATTGTTTGGTGGTGCTGGTGTGGGTAAAACGGTGTTGATACAAGAATTGATTAATAATATTGCGAAAGCATATAGTGGTATTTCTGTTTTTGCAGGTGTTGGTGAGCGTACACGTGAGGGTAATGACTTGATGCGTGAGATGATTGAAGCAGGTATTATGAACTATGGCGAAAAGTTTAAGCACAGCATGGAAGAAGGTGGCTGGGATTTGGCTTCGGTAGATATGGAAGGTTTGAAAGAAAGTAAAGCAACATTTGTTTTCGGGCAAATGAACGAACCTCCTGGTGCACGTGCCAGAGTGGCTTTGAGTGGACTTACTATGGCAGAATATTTCCGTGATGGTGAGGGAGATGGACAAGGAAAAGACATTTTATTTTTCGTGGACAACATTTTCCGTTTTACACAGGCAGGTTCTGAGGTATCGGCTTTGCTAGGTCGTATGCCAAGTGCGGTGGGTTACCAACCAACATTGGCTACAGAAATGGGCTTGATGCAAGAGCGT
>JANXOQ010000097.1 GCA_025357775.1 Ferruginibacter sp.
TTAAATGAAATAAAAAAGTCTCGTAATATGAGAACTACATTACTTAAAGAAAATTATGTTTATGTCTATATTTCATTAGATGAAAACCTATCTAATTTTGAAAAAGTATCTCAAGTATTAGGGCTAAATAATTATGGTTATAGCTTTTTCGCAAAAAATAAAAATCATCCTTTTGTAACTAAATATCTAAACGTTTCTTCTTTACCAAGGTATTTGATATTAGTAAAGGGCAAAATCGTAGATAGCAATGCTCCTAGACCTACTAATATAAAATTTTTAAAAATTTTAAATAAGTATTGAATTCTTAGTTTCATAATTGTATTTCTTTTGTTAGAAAATAATAGAATTATCCAATCAACTGTAACTTTAAACAAACTCAATTCAAAGCCAAACTAAATGAATTCCTATCCAGTTTATAAGCAATATGATTCTATGGATTGCGGTCCAACTTGTTTGCGTATGATTTCAAAATATTATGGAAAATCCATTCAGATAGATAAATTACGCAACAAAAGCCAATATAATAAAGAGGGAGTAAGTATTTTGGGAATCTCAATAGCAGCAGAAAGCATAGGAATTCACTCAAATGGTGTCAAAACAACATTAAAGGAATTAATCAATGAAGCTACTCTCCCATGCATCCTCCATTGGAACCATAATCATTTTGTAGTTCTTTATAAAGCAAAAAATAACTCTTTTACCATAGCAGACCCTGCAAAAGGCATTATAAAATTAGCAAAACAAGAATTCCTACAAAGTTGGATTAGTGATAAAAATAATAATAAAGGAATTGCTTTACTTTTAGAACCAACGCCATCATTTTACGAACAAGAAAATCAAAAAAACAAAGGCATCGGTTGGGGCTTACTTTCAAAATATACTTTAAAATACAAAGCACAAATCTTTCAACTTTTTTTGGGTCTTTTAATTGGTAGTTTATTACAATTAATATTTCCTTTCCTTACACAAAGCATTGTAGATACAGGCATTAATACACATAACCTTAATTTCATTCAATTAGTCTTGATTGCTCAATTTGTTTTATTCTTTAGCCGTACAATAGTAGAATTTATCCGCAGTAAAATTTTATTATTTATAAGCACACATATAAATTTAGCTATACTTTCAGATTTTTGGATTAAGCTAATGCGTTTACCGTTAACCTTTTTTGATACCAAACAAACAGGCGACATCCTACAACGTATAAACGACCATAAAACAATTGAAAGTTTCATAACAGGTACTGCTATTCAAACAATATTTTCAATATTTAATCTCGTTACATTCTCTATTGTTTTACTATATTTCAATACAACAATTTTTATAATCTTTGCATTTGGTAGCTTTCTTTATTTTTTATGGATTAGAATATTTCTAAAATATCGTCGGCAATTAAATTACAAACAATTTGCCGTAGCAAGCAAAGAAAACTCGGCAACAATGCAACTTATACAAGGCATGCAAGAGATTAAGCTAAATAATGCAGAACACTTAAAGCGATGGGAGTGGGAAGGTTTACAAGCTTCACTATTCAAATTAAATTTCAAATCTTTGACTTTAAGTCAATATCAACAAACAGGTGCTTTTTTCATAAACGAAGGCAAAAATATCATCATTACTTATATTGTCGCCACATTGGTTTTAAATGGTAATCTTACATTAGGTAGCATGTTAGCAATCCAATATATCATTGGTCAACTCAATAGCCCTGTCGAGCAATTAATTCAGTTTACGCAGCAAGCGCAAGATGCGAAAATTAGTCTAGAACGGTTAAACGAAATCCATCAATTAGAAGATGAAGAGCCAAACCAAGCAAATTTCAATACACACCTTTCCGATAATCATAGTATACAATTAACCAATTTAAAATTCACTTATGCAGGTGCGGGTAATGAATCTGTTTTAAAAAATATTAATACCGTTTTCCCAAGTGGAAAAGTAACCGCTATTGTTGGTATGAGTGGTAGTGGTAAAACAACTATTTTAAAACTCATACAAAAGTTTTACGAAAATTATGAAGGTGAAGTAAAAATAGGTGATGTTAGTTTAAAATATATCAGTCCATATTATTGGCGCAGTATTACAGGTAGCGTAATGCAAGATGGTTTTATTTTTAGTGACAGTATAGAAAAAAATATTGCCGTAGGCGATGAAAACCCCGATTATAAAAAATTAATTCATGCTTGCAAAGTGGCAAACATATTGTCTTTTGTAGAAAGTATGCCTCTTGGCTTCAATACAAAAATTGGTGCAGAAGGTAACGGCATTAGTGCAGGCCAAAAACAAAGATTATTAATTGCAAGGGCAGTTTATAAAGACCCTCAATTTTTATTATTTGATGAAGCCACAAATGCTTTAGATGCTAATAATGAAAAAGCAATAATGGAAAACTTACGAGAGTTTTTTGAAGGTCGAACAGTAATTGTAGTAGCACATCGCTTGAGTACTGTAAAAGATGCTGACAAAATTATTGTATTAGAAAATGGTGAAATATTAGAAGAAGGAAACCATGAATTCTTAACAGCAAAAAAGGGGAAATATTATGAATTAGTAAAAAACCAATTAGAATTAGGGAATTAATATGCCAACAGAAAATATCTATACAGAAGAAAATATCGTAAGACGTTCACAACGTTCCGAGATTGTGCAAGAAATAGTATCAAATAAACCTAGTTTTCTTGTACGTTATGGGATTTTATTTTTTCTTGCTATTTTAGTTTTACTTATAGTTGTGTGTTGGTTTATCCAATTTCCAGATGTTGTAAATACAAAAGCGAAGCTAACCTCCATAAACGCCCCAAAAGAAGTAACAACCAAAACTACAGGCAAACTAATAGAACTATTCGCAAAAGAAGGAGAACAGACAAAACAAGGCACTGTATTAGGCTACATGGAAAGCACTGCAAGTCCAAACGAAGTAATTATTATATCAAATAATATTGACACATCACAATCTCTGATTAACAAAAATAGGATTGTTGAAATATTTCCATTCTTAAATACTTCTTATCAAAACTTAGGAGAACTACAATTATCCTATCAAACTTTTCAACAATCCTACAATACTTTTCATAATTATTTGTCAGGTGGATTTTATTTACAAAAAGTAAATATGTTAAATAAAGATTTAGTCTTTTTGCAAAAAATGCACATCAATTTATTAGAGCAGAAAAACCTAAACACAGAAGATCTAAACCTTTCACAAAAAAACTTCAATGCCAATAAATCATTAAATGACGATAAAGTAATAGCCGATGTAGAATTTAGAAATGAGAGTAGTAAACTAATCAGTAAGAAATTATCTCTGCCACAAATAAGCTCTTCAATAATAAGTAACGAAGCACAGCAAAACGAAAAACTTAAAGAAATAGCAGAATTACAAAATACCATTGCGCAGCAAAAAGGTATTTTTACACAATCGCTAAATACTTTTAAAAGTCAAATAGAAGATTGGAAGAAAAAATATTTATTAGTTGCCCCTATTGATGGAAAAGTTGCATTTGCTACTTTTCTGCAAGTAAATCAACAACTACAAGCCAATCAAATAATCTGTTTTATTAATCCAGAAAATACAGAATATTACGCAGAGGTTTATATTCCACAAACAAATTTTGGTAAAGTAAGAACAGGGCAAGAAGTACTACTAAAATTCCCCTCCTATCCATTTCAAGAATATGGTAGCGTAAGCGGTAAAATTGATTTTATTAGCAATATAAATACAGATAGCGGCTACTTGGCAAAAGTAATTTTACCGCAGGGTTTAAATACAAGCTATAAAAAGCAGGTACAGTTTAGAGATGGTTTACAAGCACAAGGCGAAATAATAACTCAAAATATGAGATTGTTAGAGCGGTTTTATTACAGTATAATCAAGCAAGTTAAAAAATGATTGAAAATCAACAATTTATAATCTTTACTATTAAAGAAATTAAATTTGGCTATAAAGAAAATGAGTTGTTTAGTTAAGAAATTATCTATATCAGTAAAGAAATTAAGATTATTAATAGAGAAATTTGTTTTGGTTGTAAAGAAATCGCTCTTTCTACAAGAAATGACATTTATCAGCTAAGAAACCAAATTTATAAATAGAGAAATAGATATTATTATAATGGCAATTGATTTACCTCTAAAGAAATCGTCAAGTGTATTGAAGAAGTTAAGTTTTATGGTTAAGAAATAAGATTTAACAGTAGAGAAACTAAATTTAACGTTTCCGAAATGAGATATATTGGTAAAGAAATATAAATTGACGTTTTATTATTCAACTTTAAACTTAAAATCATGAACGCAAAACAAGAAGCTAAACTAAATATGTTTAGAGCCACACAAAAACATTGTGCAGATAATGCTACAATTATTGCAACCGTACCAGCTTTACAATCAGCCGTCACATCTTTAAATGCAAAAATAGCATCAATTATTGCCACAGCACAGCAAGAGGATTTAGTAACAAAAGGTATTACAGTCGACAAAGCAGAAGCCAAGAAAACACTTTGTCAATTAACTGCAGATGTTGCTGCACCAATCATTGCTTATGCTTCCGTAAGTAGTAATAATCAATTGTTGAAAGAAGTAAGTTTTTCTTATTCCGATTT
>JANXOQ010000129.1 GCA_025357775.1 Ferruginibacter sp.
GGTTTTACATAGCAACCACTTTCATAATTTTTCCCTTTTAGCACGCCACCTTCTATTATAAAGTTACCACCTTCTTCTTTACATTTTGTAATAGCATTTAAGTAATTTTTTACCGCATCGGTATCTATAATTGGTCCTACATGCATTTTTTCATTTAACGGATTTCCTATTTTTAATTGGCTGTAGGCATTTATTAAACGGTCTTTAAATTTATTATAAATTTTTTCATGTATAATTAATCTACGAGTACTTGTACAACGTTGCCCAGCAGTGCCTACTGCACCAAATACTGCAGCGGTGATAGCAATATTTATGTCTGCCTCTGCTGATATTATAATAGCATTGTTGCCACCCAATTCTAATAAACTTCTACCAAGCCTTTCAGCAACTGTAGCTGCAACGGCCTTGCCCATACGTGTACTACCTGTAGCACTTACAAGGGCTACACGTGGGTCAGCACTCATCCATTCGCCCACTTCTCTGCTACCGCTTATAAGCCCACAAACGCCTTCGGGCACATTATTTTTTTTAAATACAGCTTGTATTATATTCTGACAAGCTACTCCGCACAGAGGTGTTTTTTCACTAGGTTTCCAAATGCTTACATCTCCACAAACCCATGCCAGCATACTGTTCCAGCTCCATACCGCTACGGGAAAATTAAAAGCTGAAATAATACCAACAATACCAAGTGGGTGGTATTGCTCGTACATTCTATGCCCTGGTCTTTCGCTATGCATAGTAAGCCCATGTAGTTGCCGAGAAAGCCCTACTGCAAAATCACAGATATCAATCATTTCTTGCACTTCACCCAAGCCTTCTTGCAAACTTTTACCCATTTCATAACTTACTAATGTCCCAAGTTCTTGTTTGTATATTCTAAGCTCATTTCCTATTTGTCTTACAACTTCGCCACGCTTAGGTGCAGGCCATAATCGCCATTCAGCAAAAGCTGATTGTGCTTTTTCTATTACAGTTTCATAAGCTGCTCTGTCTGCGCCAATCACTGTACCAATTATTTTTCCATCTACTGGGGAAGACGATACAATTTTTTCACCTTTTGACTTTACCCATAGCAATCCAGTTGATACGCCTTTGTTAGCATCAGTAATATTTAGTTTTTTTAAGAAATCCATTTTTATATTTTTTAGAAGCGCAAGTTAAGAAATTCTGTAATTTTTAAACCAATCTAAAATTTGATTATAACTTTTATTGTACAAGTTGTTAATGTTGTTTTTAAATTTAAAATTATAAAATAAAAAAAGAAATTCTTGCTAAAAATTTGCGTTATTTTTACTGTAAAAAATATACTATTTAGGGTTTTTTCTAATTTTTTGAAAATAATAAATAACATAAAATGAACATACAAAACGCCAAAGTATTAATAACAGGTGGCAACTCTGGTATTGGATTAGCCACAGCTGAACTGTTGAAAAGTGCAGGGGCACAAATTGTAATTGCTGGTAGGGATGAAACAACTTTAAAAACCGCAGCAGAAAAATTACTAATTCATTATGTAAAAGCAGATGTAACAAGTGAAAATGATGTAGTAAAAATGGTTGGATTTGCAAATGAAAAAATGGGAGGATTAAATGTTTTAATTAATAATGCTGGCTATGGTTATATGTCAGCATTGGTAAATATAGATGCTACACAATTTGAGAAAGTATGGCGAACGAATGTATTTGGAGCTATGCTTGTAGCTAAAGAAGTTGCAAAATTATTTGTTGCCAACGACTATGGTTGTATCATTAATATTGCCTCCACAGCTGCCGTTAAAGGTGGTGCAAATGTATCTCCCTATAATGCAACAAAATTTGCTCTTAGAGGCATGACGGAGGCCTGGAGGGATGAACTTCGTAAAAATAATATTAGAGTTATGCTCGTAAATCCTAGTGAGGTAATTACAAATTTTGCTAGCAATAGAATAGATAAAAATGGTAACACATTGGAAAAATTATTTACGGAAAATGAATACGCTAGCAAACTTCGTGGAACTGAAATAGCTGCTGTATTAAAATCATTGATAGAAATGGATGATAGAGCTATGATAACGGAAACAACCGTGTTTGCTACAAACCCAATGGTTTAATAGCTTTTATTAAAATACGAAAGTAATTATTCGATGTTTAAACATTGTATATTTGTACTTTAATTTTTATAACATGTTTACAGAACATAAAAAAAAGACAAGGTGGGTAAAACGCATTTTTATAATTGGTGCATTATTTTTAGTAATTGGAGTGCTTGTAGCGTGGTTTATTTTTACAGATACATTTGATGATACAAATAAACAAAAAGCTAATATTGAAATAAATGCATTGGATTTAATAAAACAGTTTGAAACCAGCGATAGTAGTGCAAATAAAAAATTTACTGAAAAAATAATATTAGTAAGAGGTAGAGTATCTGAAACTGAAATTGTAGATAGCATTATAAACATAAAAATGATTGATACCACTACTAACGGAACAATTTTATTTGCCTTTCAACAACAAAATATAAATGATACTAAGAGCTTAAAAGTAGGAGATAGTATTGCTATTAAGGGTTCATGCAGTGGTGGGGTATACAGCGAAATATTAGAAACTGAAATTATAAATTTTAAACGTTGTCTTGTAATTAAATAAAATAAAAAAAATAGATATGAAAAAAACAATTATGCTTTTTGCGTTAGCAGGTTTTACAACTTTAACTTTTGCTCAAAAGAAAAAAACTACAACAGCTGCTTCTATTAGCTTTGATGCAACAACATTATTAGATGCATTACCAAAGGCAGAGAATAAAACTGTGGTGGCAAGTATAAATCCAAAAACTGGAGATGTTGCTTTTGAATCAATTGTAAAAAGTTTTACTTTTTCTAACCCGATGATGCAAGACCATTTTAATAGTGCAAAATGGTTGGATTCTGAAAAATATCCGAAGGCAACTTTTAAAGGTAAAATTACAAATTTGGCAGCAGTAAATTTTGCTAAAGATGGCACATATAATGCAACAGTAGCTGGCGACTTAAGTTTGCATGGTGCTACAAAACCCGTAAATACTACTGCTACAATAGTTGTAAAAGGAAAAGAAGTAAAAACCACTACGGATTTTACAATAAAACTTTCAGACTATGCAGTTGAAGGTGGCGCCATAGCTGGTGGTAAAGTAGCTACTGACCCTAAAATAATAGTAGTAGCAAATTTTAAATAATTACATAATTCAAATTTATTAAAACCTTTAGTAATTAATTTTACTAGAGGTTTTTTTATGCATAAAATGACACTTGTTAATTTTTTTAAATAACATTAAAATCAAAACCATTTACCTACAATTCTTTTATTATTTTTGCAACAATGCAAATTGCTAATTTTATAGATCACACTATTTTAAAGCCTACAACATTATTATCTGATGTAGAAAAGCTTTGCATTGAAGCAGTAGAAAATAATTTTGTAGCGGTATGTGTACCTCCATTATTTGTAAAAGTTGCTAAAAAATATTGTGAAAATAGCAAGGTAAAAGTAGCCACCGTTATTGGTTTTCCATTTGGATATAGTGCGGTGGAGGC
>JANXOQ010000131.1 GCA_025357775.1 Ferruginibacter sp.
TGCGATCTTTTATAAATGCAATATTTTCATTTAAAGAATCAAGTTCCACATATGCTATGATAGCAGAAATACTATTCTGTGTATTGGTACTATCTTTTTTTAAAACTGTGGCATTTTTAACTTGTGTTGTATTACTTTTAAAAAAATTGTAATACAAAAAAGCTACCGCCGCTAGTAATACTATATTTATTAGTGTAGAAATTTTCTTCATTTAATATATAATTAATTTAAAGAGCGCAATATAATACAAAGCACTATTTTGAGGCAGGATTTAATGGCAATTTTATCAATACATTAACCTTGAATGTGATAATATTGAAAAACTATAAAAAAAGTTATTAATGTAAGACCTAAATATAGAATGTAACAGAGTTTTATTCAAATAGCCACCAATCTTTTTTTGTTTCAATAGGCTTTAACCCAAACCTTCCGATTGCATTTATTTTTAAATATTCTACTGCCTCCTCTACAGAATCTGTAAATAAACAAAGTTTTAAATCATCTGCCGAAATGGTAGCTTCGTCTTTCATCAACTCTATATGCTCTATTATTTTTTTATGAAAAGCTTTATCAAAAATTATCATAGGAAACTCACTTAATTTTTTTGTTTGAATAAGGGTAAGTGCTTCAAAATATTCATCTAGCGTACCAAAACCACCAGGCATTACTACAAATGCATAAGAATATTTCATAAGCAAATTTTTACGTACAAAAAAATATTTAATATTTACCCAAGTATCTAAATATGGATTGTGACTTTGCTCATGTGGCAAAACAATATTACAACCCACACTTTTTCCACCTACTGCTTTTGCGCCTCTATTGGCAGCTTCCATTATACCAGGCCCGCCGCCAGTCATTATGGTAAAACCGAGCTTGGCTATTTCGCCTGCTATCTTTACTGTTTGTTTATAGTAAGTATGATCTTCATTAAATCTTGCAGAACCAAAAACTGTAACACACGGGCCTACAAAATGTAGCGTACGAAATCCTTTTATAAATTCTGTTAACACATTAAAGGCATATTTAAAATCTTGCCAACGGTTTTGTGGCCCTGCTAAAAATTTTATTTCAGAGTTATTCATATAAAAATTTAAAGATGTAATTAAAAAAAAGGATCATTCTAAAATAAATCATCTAACAAAATTTGATTTTGCACTAAACTAGATGCGTTTTCATTTTTTGCTATGCCGTAGTTTGTTATCATGGTTAAAAAAAGATTTTTTTTATTTTTGTAGTTTCTCTAAAATTTGCAATTCGCATGCGTAATTTATTAGCATAATCTTTATTTATTGTAAATGGTGCATCGTAAAATTTCATTTCACATATATTTATAACACTGTCAGCTCTATCTAACAATAAATCTATTTGATAACCGATTTTCTCTTTGTTACCCTTTACAGCAAAGCTAGATATTTCGGTATAAATAGCAGCAATACCAAGCTTTTCCTTTATTTTATATAAATGAATTTGACATAAATTTTCGTATGCATAACCACACCATACATTCCATTCAGGCGTATTTTGCAAATGCTGCAATACAGTTTTTGTAGCTTTATTGTGTTTCTCAATAAACCTTAAATAAAGTATATGGATCAGTTAGTCTGTAAAGTTTATCTTTTTTTGTTTTGCCAAATTTTATAAATTATAAATTAAATATTTGAATGAAATAATATTGACCGGATATGTTAATTTAAAATACTTTTCGATTGAGATAGAAAAAAATAATTAAATACTATTTTAAAACGTAATATAATAACTATCAATTACCAGCGGAATCTGACAATTTTTTATACATTCCTCTGGCAATAAAATATTAATATTTTATATAGAACAA
>JANXOQ010000133.1 GCA_025357775.1 Ferruginibacter sp.
TTTGCTGTAATTATCAATTTTACCCGTTTTTATAATCTTACTTAAACTACTAATTATTTTATAAGTTACGTTAGATAAGTCTTTTTTATAAATAGTAATTATTGATTTTACAGGATTGGGGTAAATTTTTATACTCAAACTGTCTTCATTTGAAACTAATAAATTTACTACATTAATCACTTGTATAGTAGAGTCTTTTTTGCCGCATTTTGATGCTGTAAGTTTTACAGAAAAATTTCCTGTATTTATAAATTTGTGTATTGGATTTTCTAAAATTGAGGTAGCACCATCGCCAAAGTCCCAAAAATATGTATCTGCGTTTTTTGAAGTATTTGTAAAGGCAAAATTGTTTTCACTAGAGAATGTATAGTTAAAAACTGCTTTTGTATCGTACTTACCAACATTGTATTTTACTAAACTATCGTACACTATTTGCTTTACTGCCATTTTAATATTATCTGCATCAGTTGCAGATAAAGAAGCATTGAAAGAAATTAACATTGGATTTTTTCTAAAAGTAATTGTATAAAAACAACATGCTGCTATATAAGAGCCTGCTTCTAATGGGTGACTTTCATCTGTTTGATATAAATCTATAAGTGGAAAAGATTGTCTTATTTTTTTCCAAACTGCACCCACTGGCGATAAAAATGCTTTGTTGGTGTCAGCCATTGTTTTATAACGAATTGCAAGTAAACTATCCATTCCTTTATAAGTACATACAGGTGGCCAGCTACTACAGTTAGAACCATCCCCATTTTTTCTACCCCATGTCATATAAAATATAGTTTCGGCACAAATATTTTTTTTGTTAATTATGCTATCTAATATTCGAGCATAAGGAAATACTTCGCTATCTACTTGGCTTGTAGGCAAAGATGGTAATTGACTTTGCTCTTGCAAAACAACATAATCCCAATTACCAACTTCTATTTTATTAAGAGATGTAATATTTGTACTATGCTCTTTTAAGGTATAACCACCAGGTGTATTGCTATCAAATATTACGGTATCACCCATCGAATAAGCTACATCCGCAACCATTTTAGGTAAATCATTGTAATAAGTATAACTATTTCCTAAAAAAAGTATACGCTTAGTCTTTTGTTGTCCAAATGATGTTGAAAAATATAAGATTGCTAATATTGTAAAAAATAGTCTCATTAGTATTTTATTTAAATTTTTTCAAAATGTATGCCAAATTACCTTATCATTATCAAATAAATTTAATAAAACTTAATAAAAAAAAGAATGATACAAATAATTATTTATTAATTCCACCCAAAGTTACTTATTACTATATGGTATAGTTGTATTCCCTTAATTTTGCAACTCAAATAAAGGAAGAAAAGGAAATGCTTAGCAGAAGAAACATAAGAGTAAAAGTAATGCAAACCTTATATGCTATTGAACGTATGGCAGGTGGCGAAAAACCTGGAGAACCAAATTCTATTTTGGTTAAAAAAATAGAGCAAAGCAAACATTTATTTAGCTACCTTATATATTTTATTACAGAAACTGCCCGATATGCAGAAACTGATGCAGCCAATAAGGCAAGCAAAAACTTACCTACCGCTGCTGACTTAGCCACAAATACTAAAATAGCTGGCAATGAAATACTTTGGAAAATAGTGGAAGATCTTTCTTTTATTGGTGCTACTAAGGAAATGAAAGCTGAATATATAATAGACAAAGAGCTATTAAAAAAAATGTATCGTACTCTAATAGACACAGTAGAATACAAAGAATATATAGATGCACAATCAAGAGATAAAAAAGCAGAAAGGAAAATATTGGAATTTATTTTTTCTGATTTATTATTACCAAACGAAGATTTTATAACACACATAGAAGACCATTTTATAAATTGGGATGATGATGCAGAGATGATGCACTCCCTTGTACTTGCTTACTTAGGTAAACCAGCACAACAAAATTTGCAAGATTTTTTAAGCATCGAAAAAAGGGGATTTGCAAAAGACCTTATGAATGCTGTAATAGATAAATGTGAACAAACACTTGTGCTTATAAAACCAAAACTGAAAAACTGGGAGGCTGACCGTATAGCTTCTCTTGATTTAATTTTAATTAAAATGGGTGTTTGTGAGTTTTTGTATTTTGAAACAATACCTACAAAAGTTACTATAAACGAATATATTGATTTAGCCAAAGCATATAGCACACCTCAAAGTGGGCAATTTATAAATGGCTTGCTCGACAGTATAAATAAAGAATTAGCAGCTGAAAATAAATTAGATAAAATTGGTTACAAAGGGAAAAATTAATAACAATGAAAAAAATACTTTTAATTAGTACTACTATATTTTTACTAGCAAGTTGTGATGTAAGAAAAAAAGATAAAATAGCTGTTGAAAATAAATTGTCGCAGCAAGTAGAAATAAAAGATCCTACAACTGTACAAATAATAGACAGTGTTTATAATTTTAATAAAGTAACTGAAGGCGAAATTGTTGAATACAATTTTAGATTTAAAAATATTGGTACAAAGCCATTAATTATAACTAACGCAAGCGCTAGCTGTGGCTGTACAGTGCCTGAAAAACCTGAAAAGCCTATAGCAGTAGGGGATACTGGATTTATAAAAGTAAAATTTAATAGCGACCATAGAGTTGGTGTAGCTCATAAAACTGTAACTGTTACTTCAAATGCAGAACCTGCTTTCCCTGAATTATTAATAAAAGGCGAAGTGGAAGCAAAAAAAGATGCTAATGGAAAAACAATAACACCTGAAGATTTAAAAAAATAATTTTTTATAAATACAGTTTTACAAAACCATAAAACAAAAACACAATGGAATTAAGTATTTTTTTACAAGCACAAGCAGGTGCTACAGCATCATGGACTACACCAGTATTGATGGGCGGCATGATTTTAGTATTTTATTTTTTTATGATTCGCCCACAACAAAAAAAACAAAAAGAAGCAAAAAAACGTGTAGATGAAATGCAAAAAGGAGATAAAATTGTAACTATAGCTGGCATACATGGAACCGTTAATAAAATAAATGATGATGGCACAATGCTATTAGAAACTAGCCCTGGAAGCTACATGAAAATAGAAAAAAGTACCATAAGTCCGGAGTGGACAGCCAATGTAAATAAAGTTGTTGCCACTAAATAATACTTAAATTGGAGTACAAATTATCAAATAAAAAGCATTGTATTTTGAAAAAATCTCAAAATACAATGCTTTTTTTATAGTAAGATTACTAAAATTAATATTACAAATTTCCCCTTGCTTCTTGCTCTCTTTCTAGTGCTTCAAATAAAGCTTTAAAATTTCCTTTTCCAAAACTTTTAGCACCTTTTCGTTGTATAATTTCAAAAAATAAAGTAGGCCTATCTTGCAATGGCTTGCTAAAAATTTGCAGCAAATAACCTTCCTCATCTCTGTCAATTAATATTCCAAGTTTTTGTAATTGAGCTAGTTCTTCGTCTATTTTACCTACTCTTTCCAATACTTCTGCATAATAATTTGCTGGTATTTTTAAAAACTCTACTCCCCTACTTTGTAAGTCTGTAACGGTTTCTACAATGTTAGCAGTAGCAATAGCTACATGTTGCACACCTTCACCATTATAAAAATCTAAATACTCTTCTACTTGGCTTTTCTTTTTTCCTTCTGCAGGTTCATTTATAGGAAATTTTACAAAACCGTTGCCATTGCTCATTACTTTGCTCATTAATGCAGAGTATTCTGTAGAAATATCGTTGTCATCAAAACTTAAAATATTTTTAAAGCCCATCACTTCTTCATAATATTTTACCCATTTGTTCATTTGGTTCCAACCTACATTGCCTACGCAATGATCCACATACAAAAGGCCAGTAGATATTGGGTTATAAGCAGTTTGCCATTTTCTAAACCCTGGCATAAATATTCCATTGTATTTTTTTCTATCTATAAATATATGTACAGTTTCGCCATAGGTGTGTATACCACTTTTTACAATATCTCCATCATTATCGCTGGTAGTTGTAGGTATCATATAACTTTTTCCTCCACGGCTTATAGTTTGTTCATAAGCAACTATAGCATCATCTACCATAAGGGCAATTACTTTTACACCGTCGCCATGCTTGCTTACATGCCTTGCTATTTCATGGTCTTCCCGCAGTGCAGTTGTAAGTATAAAAGTTAATTTATTTTGTCTAATTACATAACTAACTCTGTCCATCAAACCAGTTTCTGGTCCAGCATAAGCAAGGCTTTGAAACCCAAAAGCTGTTTTATAAAAGTTAGCAGCTTGCTTGGCATTGCCCACATAAAACTCTACATAATCGGTACCGTGCAGTGGTAAAAAATCAATAATATTGTTATTTTCTTTTTCTAATTCTATTTTTTTATCCATAGTACTTTTATTTTTTTGGGTGAGCTAAAACAGCAGCTATGATGAGCTTTGGTGGCGTCGCACATTTGTAGTTCAGTTCATTATTAAGCTTTTATTAGGTATAAAATTATTAAATTCAAACCCTATAAATAAAATATATCTGCATAAAAAGTTGTAGTTATAAAGCTTATCAGTAATTAACTTTATATTAATTTAGTTAGAGTTAATGAGAATTAAGAAAACCTACTTCTTCAATACTTTAATTATTAGGCAATTTTATAAATGCATTTTAAAATATATTATAAAAGTTTTTTATTTTGATTATCAAAAATTTTCTAAAGCTGTATCATAAATTTCATCAACGTACTTACTGTTAAAAATTACAATTTTACATTAGTGCTATTTAAAAAAATAGCAACTTTATAAAATTTTAAAAACTAATGACTACATTTCCACCACTAGCATTACTTATACTTCCTCCCAGCAAGCCCCCAAAACCTACCTTTACAGCGGTGTTTATAACGTTACCTTGATAGCCCACAACAACATCAACCCTTAGTATTTTAAATATGTTTTCAATACCTACAAATGCATCTAAGTAATTATTATTTTTATTAACATAAAGTGCATTACCACCTACAACCATGTTCCAATTTAATCTTCTAAATAATGGAATTTTATTGGTAATCATCCCGTTTAAATGATGTTCTATATGCCCAAAAGTATAAAAAGGTTCAGTTGTACTATATGCATAATAAGGTGCTAGCTGAAAACTATTTAAATATGCACTTGCGTCTACTATTTG
>JANXOQ010000152.1 GCA_025357775.1 Ferruginibacter sp.
AGAACATTTGGTACTTGGGCTTATAAGAGATGGAGAAAATACTGCCGTAAAAATTCTAAAAAGTTTAAATGTAGATATTTATGAGTTGCGCAAAGAAATAGAGCTTGCTGTAAAAGATAAAACTGGAAAAAACATTGCTAATATTAATTCGTTGCCACTTACAAAGCAAGCGGAGAAAGTAATACGAATTACTGTATTAGAAGCAAAAGCATTAAAAAGTAACAATGCAGAAAGCGAGCATCTAATGCTTTCTATATTAAAAAATAAAGAAAATATAGCTACGCAAATATTAAATCAATTTGATGTGGATTATGATATTTTTAAAAATGAGCTTGGCTTTGTATCTAGTGATATGCCCCGTGCAGAATTTAACGACGAAGATGATTTTGACAATGAAAGTAAAAAATTTGGTGCACAAAAAACAAATAAACAAGGTGCAGGTAATTTGCCAAAAACAAAAACACCTGTTTTAGATAATTTTGGTAGAGATATAACTCGGCTTGCAGAAGCTGGTAACTTAGACCCGATTGTAGGCAGAGAAAATGAAATAGAAAGAGTATCCCAAATATTATCTCGTAGAAAGAAAAATAACCCAATACTTATTGGTGAGCCAGGTGTGGGTAAAACAGCAATTGTAGAAGGACTAGCACTACGTATTGTACAAAGAAAGGTAAGCCGTGTGTTGTTCGATAAAAGAGTAGTAAGTTTAGATTTGGCAGCATTGGTAGCAGGTACAAAGTACCGTGGGCAGTTTGAAGAGCGTATGAAAGCTATAATGAATGAGCTAGAAAAAAATAAAGATGTAATATTATTTATTGATGAAATACATACTATTGTAGGTGCAGGTGGTGCAAGTGGAAGCCTTGATGCAAGTAATATTTTTAAACCAGCATTAGCTAGGGGTGAGTTGCAATGTATTGGTGCAACCACTTTAGATGAATATCGCCAACACATAGAAAAAGATGGTGCACTCGACCGTCGTTTTCAAAAAGTATTGGTAGAGCAGCCAAGTGTAGAAGAAGCTATTGAAATATTAACGAATATAAAAAGTAAGTACGAAGATTATCATAACGTAATATACAGCCAAGATGCTATTGAAGCATGCGTAAAGTTAAGCGACCGATACATGACAGATAAATTATTGCCCGACAAAGCTATTGATGTACTAGATGAAGTAGGTGCAAGAAAGCATATAAAAAATATAAACGTACCAGAAGAAATAATAGAGCTTGAGAAAAAAATAGAAGAAATAAAAGTTGAAAAAAACAAAGTAGTTAAAAGCCAAAAGTTTGAAGAAGCAGCATCGTTAAGGGATACTGAAACACGCCTACAAGATGAATTAGAAAAAGCAAAACAAGACTGGGAAGAAGAAAGTAAAATAAAACGTTTTCCAATAGAAGAGGAAGATATTGCAGAAGTAATACACATGATGACGGGTATACCAGTAAAACGCATGGTGCAAGCAGAAACAGAGAAACTGCGTAATATGGCAGACGACCTAAAAGGTGCGGTAGTAGGGCAACAAAACGCAATTAGTAAAGTTGTAAAATCTATACAAAGAAATAGGGTAGGGCTAAAAGACCCTAAAAAACCAATAGGCACATTTATTTTTTTAGGCCCTACTGGTGTTGGTAAAACAGAGCTTGCACGCACGCTTGCTAAGCAAATGTTTGACAGTGAAGATGCACTTATACGCATAGATATGAGTGAGTATATGGAGAAGTTTACAGTGAGCCGTTTGATTGGTGCGCCTCCAGGATATGTCGGCTATGAAGAAGGTGGGCAATTGACAGAACGTGTGCGTCGCAAGCCATATAGTGTTATTTTGCTTGATGAAATAGAAAAAGCGCATCCGGATATTTATAATATTTTATTACAAGTATTAGATGATGGTATGCTTACCGATGGACTTGGTAGAAAGGTTGATTTTAAAAATACTATGATAATAATGACGAGTAATATTGGTGCTCGCCAGCTTAAAGATTTTGGAGAAGGGGTGGGTTTTGCAACAGCCACAAGGGTAGAAAACTCCGATGAAAATAATAAGGCAGTTATTGAAAAAGCATTAAAGCGCACGTTTAGCCCAGAGTTTTTAAATCGTATTGACGATGTAGTTATTTTTAATAGCCTAAGCAAAGAAGATATTTTTGAGATAATAGATATTTTGATGAAGGGAGTAATGAAACGCTTGAACAACTTAGGTTTTAGCATGGAGCTTACGCCCGAAGCAAAAGCCTTTGTAGCAGATAAAGGCTATGATGCACAATTCGGCGCAAGACCATTGCACCGTGCCATACAAAAATATTTAGAAGACCCTTTAGCAGAAGAAATATTAAACAATAATATCAAAAATGGCGATACAATGATTGCCGAAATGGATGAAGCAAAAGAAAAAGTGGTTTTTAAAAATAAAAGCAGCGAAGTAGTAGTTGAAGAAAAAAAAACAACAGAGGTGTAAAATAAAAAGTTAGTAAAAGATGCCAGCTTGAAAGAGCTGGTTTTTTTTGTCCTAAAGTTTGCAAAGAGTTCTACGAGTTAGTAAATTACAAACAAACTTTGTTGATTTTTACAATAAATGAACACAAACATAGCCAACATAAAATACTTGAAATTTCTAAAGTTATCGCCTTTAAAAGCAATTTAAATAATGATGATTTCAGCGTCAGATTAAGTGGGTTTTCGGTTATATTTTTTAATGTCAGTTCAACAATGTTCAGCTTGCTTTTTGAACTCATCTTCAAATTCATTCAAAAATTCAACAACTTTTATAAAAATTTATGCAATTTTGTAACATAAGAGCGAAAAGGGTTATGATTGATTTATTAAATTGGTTTTCTACTATTTAATATGAAAAAACTCTTTCAATCTACTTGTTTTTTATACCTATTCTAAAGTATTTC
>JANXOQ010000284.1 GCA_025357775.1 Ferruginibacter sp.
TGTTTACGACTATTAATAAAATACCAAAAATTAATTTTAAATAATGATAAGAAGTATTAAATTCCAAATTCCTTACTTCACTTCCACACCCAATTTCTTCCCCAACTCATCCCCCCTCAAGTCAATAGCAATAATTTTACCAGTTGGATCAAGCAATAAATTAAACGGTATTGATTGAACACCATAAGCCAAAGCTGCTTCATTTGCCCAGCCTTTAAGGTCACTAATATGTTTCCATGTAAGATTGTCTGATTTTATAGCTGCTAGCCATTTATTTTTATCTTCATCAAGCGATACCCCTAATATTGTAAAGTTTTTTGTTTTGTATTTATTGTAGTTAGCTACTACGTTTGGGTTTTCTGCACGGCATGGTCCACACCAACTTGCCCAAAAATCTATTAATACATACTTACCTTTTAAGCTACTTAGTGAAAATGGTTTCCCTTCGGTATCGTTAAGAGTAAAATCTGGTGCCATTTTACCTACTGTTATTTTTCCTACTACTTTTTCTTCCCCCTTTTCTGCAAGCGCTGGTGGTGTATCTTTCTTAGAAATCATTTCGTTTATTATCGAAATTAATCCTGTCATTCCTGCATGTGTAGGATAGCGCTTTGCTAGTTTTGGTAAAACAGTTTTTAATTCAGCATTATCTATACCTCTGGTGTAACCTAGTGCAAACATCGCTACCACAGGGTCTTCAATGCTATCTATGCTGCGTACAATAAACTTTTTAAAACTGTTGGCATTATTAGTAAGGCTTGTTACTTTCACAGCCACAAGGCTATCCATTTTTTTATTCTTTTTTAAGCTATCTATTTCTGTAGATAAATTAGTAAGTGCTTTTTGCTTTGCATCTATTGCTACTAAAAAACTTTTAAATGTTTTATTAGCTGGCGTATTAAAATTTGGTCCATCAAGGCTTATATCTTTTGCATCTGCCGAAAAATTTATATTACTTTTATCATTTATAAAAATAAATCCCATTTCTTGTTTTTCTAATCGAAGTCTATACAAACCTTCTTCATTACTTATTGCTGCCACTTCAAATTTACCTGCTTTTATCTCAGCTGTATCAAGTACCTCGGGGTTTTTTTCACTAAAAAATAATTGCTCTAAATATACTTTTTGGTTCTCAGTATTTTTCAAATTTCCTTGTACGGTAAACTTTCCTTTTTCTTGTTGGTTGTTGCATGCAAGCATTGTTGCAATAATGCAAAGTGATAAAATTATTTTTTTCATTATAATAATTGTTTTTGCAAAAGTACATTTTGTGTGTTAAGCTATGAAATAGTTATTTGTTACTTCATTAACTAAATACATTTTCAAAATAGATGTTTAGAGAATTAGAATTGATGAACTGAAATTTTATTTAAAATGACCACTTCATAAATATTATAGCTTGGTAATAAATTTTAAGTAAAAAATGGGGATTTATCTTATTAAATTATTGCAGTAAAAATAGAAGTGCATTAAGTTTTGATGGCAAAAATGCTTAAAAGTATTTACCTAAAGAGTTTTATGGATTAATTAATAGTCAGAAATATTCCAACTATAAATGATGTTAATCTAACATTTGTTTACAAGATATATACTTATCTACTATTTTAAAATGTGACTTATTCATATACAATTGAAAGTTACTGGATATTAAGGTAGTGCAGGGAGTAATTCTTTTATAAGGCTAAATTATATCAAGCATAAAAATTTCAAAAACACTAAATGCCACGCTTGCAAATTTTGATATAAATAATATAATGAAAGGAGTTTGCTGATCTTTTAAAAAAGATTATTAGGGTTTAAAATTTTTATAAAAATAGCTAATTCCGAAACCTAAATTTTAAAAAATCTGTCAGCCCTAAGTTAAATTTTATTCAACGAAAGTTTTTTATAACTCAGCCATCTTCAATTTTTTTGGTATTTTAATGGTAAACTCCATTTCTTTTTCAGCTCTTTTTATTTTTACATTATAAGAATTTTTTTCTTTATTTTCTTTTAGTTCTTCTCTTGCTTCGTCAGTATTGGTTATTTTTTTACCAGCTATTTCTATTATTATATCATCTTTTAGTAAGCCAGTTTTTGCTGAGATAGATTCCGCTTCTATTTCTAATATTTTTACACCATTACCTTCTTCGGTATCTTGTATTTTTAAGCCTAGCTTGGGTTTGCGAAAATTAAAGTAATCATTGTTATCAAAATTAAAATCACCTTGCAAGTCAAAATCTTTTTGCCATGCTTCATTAGGTATTCTTGGAACTCTAGGCACTTTTAATGAGCGCATTTTACCATTTGGCATTACATACGTAAAGGTTTTATTAGTTGAAAACCTATTTTTTCTTTCACCAATAGTAGCATCTACTTGCTGTTTTTTTCCATCTCTCACAAAATAAACCGTTGCTTTAGCGCCAACTTTCATTGAGGTAATAACTTCGGAAAGTGCAACCATGCCATCTATATTTTTATCATTTACTTTATAAATAATATCATCTAATTTTAAGCCTGCTTTTTCTGCTGGACTAGCTTTTTCTACATTCATTATTTTTGCCCCTTCTTTATTTTTTTCAGTACCTACACCAAGAAAAGATCTTGTTTTATTTCCATCACCAAAATCATCAAACTTATAGTTTCCAAGTTTATCTATTGTTATTTCTTTTATACTATTTGGTTCAATATTATCTAGATGATTCATTTCGTCGTTTAAACGAGTGCTATTGTCGTTCATACTAGCAACATCATCATTAAAATCCATCGTTATTTTATTACCATCCCTAATAATTATTTTACGATTATTTATCGTAATGTCGTCTTCATTAAATTCAGCAATAGGTTTTCCATTAATGAGTACTTTATTACCAGCAATCTCTAACGTTACCTTTGTATTTTTCCCTCCTTTTTTACGAATAATAATTTCTTGTGTTTCTTTATCTACTTGTGGATTTACTTCCTTGATAGTTACCTGAGGGGCTTCTACTATCACTTTTTCAGGATTGTTTTGGGCTTTGCTATTTTTACTAGAAAAAAATAAAAAGAACAATCCAATAATGCCTAATATTAATTTTGTTTTCATTGTATAAATTTTATGTACTAATAATTTCGTACACCAAATGTAAAAATATATTTTGTATTACGAAATATTTCGGAGTTACTTTATTTTCTTTAACAATTATTTGTGATTTTGTATTATCAACTAAAATGATAAAGCGATTATGTATTCTTCATCTTACTAATAATTTTTGTCTGTGATATTTTATAAAATAAAAAGAGAATTAAAGATTAAATAATTTTTTGAATGTAGTATGCAGCATAAGATTACAAACGTCTTTAACAAAAATATTTCACTTAAAATAAAACTTAATTCGTAATTATTTTTTTAACTTCTTCGATTACTAAAGCTAACCCACCTACATTTTGCCCACCAGCCGTAGCCAAATTTTTCTGACCGCCGCCGCCACCTTGTATCAACCCACTTACCGTTTCTTTTACTATTTTAGAGGCATCTAGGTTTTTTGCAACAATAATGGTATCACTTATACTAATGGCTACATGTGCCTTGCCACCTACGTTTGCACACAATACTATCACATGGTCGTTTAAATGATTTTTTAAATCTGTGCATAATTTTTTTAAAGAATCTGAATTGGGTACTTCTATAATTTCACCTATGAATGTTACGCCGTTTATAATTTCATCTTTAGTCATCAGTTCATTTCTTATGCCTACCAATTGCCTTGCTTCTAATGAATCTATTCTTTTTTGTAATAATGAATTTTCTGTAAGCACAGCTTCTATGGCCTTACTTATTTCTTTGGGGTTTTTTAATAATATTTTTATAGTATCAATATCATCAAAAACAGCATTAATTAATATCTCAGCAGCTTCACCACTTACCGCTTCTATTCTACGTACACCAGCAGCTACAGCACTTTCGCTACGGAGTTTAAAAAAACCAATCTCTCCCGTACTACCCACATGCGTACCTCCACAAAGTTCAATTGAATAATTTGGGTCAATGGTAACTACACGAACCATGTCGCCATACTTTTCGCCAAACAAAGCCATAGCACCTGTTTTCATAGCATCTTCTTTACTCATGCTTTTTATAACTACAGGTAAGTTTTCTCTTATTTTTTGGTTTACAATTTTTTCTACTTGTGCTATTTCATCATCAGTCATTTTTGCAAAATGGCTAAAATCGAAACGTAAGTTTTCCTCATTTACCAAACTTCCTTTTTGCGCTACATGTGTACCTAATACTATACGCAATGCAGCATGCATAAGGTGTGTAACGCTATGGTGGATTGTTATTTTATTTCTTCTTTCCACATTTACAGTAGCAACAACTTCTCCACTCAAATTAGCAGGTATTGTTTCTGCAAAATGAATAATTAAATCATTTTCTTTTTTTGTATCAATTATTGCCAACTGTAAATTGCCAACTACTAAATGCCCACTATCACCTACCTGCCCACCACTCTCCGCATAAAAAGGGGTTTGCTCCAATACAATTTGATACAACTCTTTTCCTTTGCCACTAACTTTTCTATAGCGTAAAATTTTTGTTTTTATTTCTAATATATCATATCCTACAAAACTTACATCGCCTTCGTTTACAATTTGCCAATCTTCTGTATCCATTGCTGTGGCAGCACGGGAGCGGTTTTTTTGTTCTGCTAATGCTTTATTAAAACCATCTTCATCTACTGTTAAATTATTTTCTTGTGCAATTAATGTGGTTAAATCTATTGGAAAACCAAATGTATCTAACAATTCAAAAGCAGCATCTCCATTTATTACACCACTTGATTTTGATACATTTACCAATTCGTCTATTTTTTTCAACCCTTTATCTAATGTTCTCAAAAATGCTTCTTCTTCTTCCTTTATTACTTTTGCTACAAAATCTTCTTGTGCTTTTAGTTCGGGAAACACATTGGCAAATTGCTCCGCAATTACAGGCAATAATTGATGCATCAATGGTTGTTTATAATCTAAGTAAGAGTAATAATAACGCACTGCTCTGCGAAGTATACGTCGTATAACATAGCCTGCACCAGTGTTTGAAGGCAATTGCCCATCTGCAATTGTAAAGCTTATAGCACGGATATGGTCTGCAATTACTCTAAATGCCACACTTGCCTTATCATCTCCAAAGCTATATTTTTTGTTGGTAATATTTTCTGTAGCGGCTATCGTTCCTGTAAAAACATCTGTATCGTAGTTGCTCGTTTTGTTTTGTATTACACGTACCAATCTTTCAAAACCCATACCTGTATCCACATGTGTAGAAGGCAGTGGCTCTAGTGTACCATCTTTTTTACGATTGTATTGTATAAAAACATTGTTCCAAATTTCTATCACTTGTGGGTGGTCTGCATTTACCAATTCTCTACCTGGTACCAAAGATCTTTCTTCATCAGTTCTGCAATCCACATGTATTTCACTACATGGCCCACATGGCCCAGTATCTCCCATTTCCCAAAAATTATCTTTTTTATTGCCATACACAATTTGGCTTTCTGGCAAAAATTCTTTCCACTTTTCTAACGCAATTTGAGATGCTGGAATACCTTCTTTTTCATCACCTTCAAATACAGATGCAAACAACCTGTCTTTGGGTATTTTATACACATCTGTAAGTAGTTCCCAACTCCAAGCAATAGCTTCATTTTTAAAATAATCACCAAAGCTCCAATTTCCGAGCATTTCAAACATTGTGTGATGGTAGGTATCAACACCTACTTCTTCTAAATCGTTGTGCTTACCACTTACACGTAAGCATTTTTGTGTATCAGTTACACGACCATAGGGCGGAATTTGATTGCCCAAAAAATAATCTTTAAACTGATTCATACCAGCATTGGTAAATAATAATGTTGGATCATTTTTTACTACAATAGGTGCTGATGGTAATATTACATGCTGCTTACTTTTAAAAAAATCTAAAAATTGCTGGCGTATTTCGCTTGATGTCATAAAATTGATTGTACTTATTTTGGCTTCTTTTTATATTAATAAGCCATTATATTTGTAATTGAGCAAATTTAGTAGAAAGGGTTTAATTGTTCAATGGTTAAATTGTTTCTGTGTTAATTAAAATCTTTGATAAGAATTGTTGCCACTGATGCCACATAGCTCAAGTTTTGCTTTTTTGAAATTGAATTTTTAAAAAACTTTGATACTTATGTATTTTTCATTTGTTCTGTGCCACTTCTGGCAAAGAATTCTAATTGTATTTATTAATGAAAAAAATAAAATATTTTTATAATTATAATACCCTGCGCTATGAAAAGCTATCTACGCCATTGCACATAAGATTGTTAAGGCTGTTTGGGTTTTTATCAGCATTGGTGGTAAGCAGTGGTATTGTAATTATAAAAATATTTTATTTT
>JANXOQ010000285.1 GCA_025357775.1 Ferruginibacter sp.
TTAACTTTACAAACAGAATATTTAGGAGTATTATCAATCTTACGTTTTTTAGTAGTTATTTGTTACATACATATTATAAATACAGCGTTTTATTTTTATAAAATGCATAACAATAAAGTAGCATGATTATTGTTAATTTTAAATTTAGAACTCTTTATAATATTTTATGTTTAAACCATACCTTATAATTCTTCTTTGTTTTTTGTTTCCAACAATATGTATTTGCCAAAGTGTAAGTTTTACTTACCAAAATGCAGGGGGTACAGCTGTATGTAGCCCTGCTACTATTAGCTTTACACAAAATATTACTGGCAGCCCTTTAGGATATACTTGGTACTTTGGTAATGGACAGGAAAGTAACGATGCAAACCCATCTATGACTTATGCATCGGGCTCTTATATAGTAAGACTTGTAGCGGTTTTTGAGACATCGGCTATAGAAGCTATCCAAACTATTACTGTAAATCCCAGTTTTACTGTTTCAGTAGTGTCAGACAAAAACTACATTTGTTTGCCAGGTAGTATAAATTTTACAGCCGCAGCTACAACAAGTGTAATAGGTTATGAATGGAATTTTGGAGATGGTACAATTATTAATAATAATACCCCAACGCTCTCACACGCATACACAACTTTAGGCTCTTTTACCACAACTGTTAAAGCTATCGACGCAAATGGTTGTTCTGCATCTGCATCGGTTGTTACTAATATTAAAAAACCGCCTATTGATGGAAATATATCTCCTATAAAAGGTTGTGCGCCCATGAGTGTAAATTTATTAGCAACGGTAACTGTACCAACAGGTAGTAATGTTACAAATTATTTATGGAATTTTGGAGATGGTAGTCCAAGTATATCTGGTGGCACAGGAAGTTTTACACACATATATTTAGATTCTGGTAGCTTTATACCTACTGTAGATATTATTACCAGTGAAGGATGCACAAACAGTTTTTCTTTTCCAAAAATTTCATTTGGTATACCCCCAATAAATGCAGTTGCTTATCCTAAAAAAAATATTTATTGTGGCAATGAAACTACTACACTTGTAGGCAAAGCAAAATATGCAAATGAATATAAATGGGATTATGGTGATGGCACTATAGAAACAATAACCGATACAGTAACCACGCATAGATTTGCAACGCTAGGCAACAAAACTATTACAGTAACGCCTTATTTTAATGGTTGTGTAGGTGTTACTAAAATTATTACATTAGATATTGTAGGTGTTATTGCTGGGTTTACTTACACTAATACATGTAGCAATAAAAAAACTTTTTCTTTTACAAATACATCTCAAGGCAACCAAAGTACTATACAATGGAGCTTTGGAGATGGTAGTGCTGATGTTTTTGCAACTAACGTACCTGCACATACTTATCCTGCTGTAGGAGCATACATCACAAGCCTAGTTGTTTCAGATAATATTACAGGTTGTAAAGATTCTTTGTCTATTACAATATTTACTGCTAACCCTTCATTTACAAATATTGATACTTTTTTGTGTAGAAATAGTAGTACAACTTTTACCATCCCCAATAATTATACTAATACTGGTGTTACTTATAAATGGGAAGTTATAGGGCTCAGTGTGACTAATAGTACAAACCCATATACAGTTGCCGCTAGTGTGTTTGGTGATTTTGTAAATAATTATGTAGTAATAAATAATGGTTTACAATATTGTGCAGATACTCTAAATTTAGATCATAAAATTTCTGTACGTGGCCCAAACTTAAGTTATACAATACCCTCAAGTTTTTGTGCAAAAAATAATTTATTAATAAATAATACATCTATACCGTACTTAGATACAGATACTGTAAAACTTTGGTATTGGAACTATGGTATTGGAAGCAATTATGATAGCATCTATCAACCACAAAATTATAGCTATCCAGTTGGTGGCACTTATAGTATTAAATTATTTGCAAAAGATAAAAATGGTTGTGTAGATAGTTTATTTAAAACTATAGCAATAAAAACATCCCCTTTTTTACGAGTTTTTCCAAGAATGGACACATTATGTCAAGGAAAAAAAGATACATTAATAGCATTTCACAGCGATACCCTTTCTTGGAGCCCTACTGCACTTGTATCTTGTACAACCTGCGATACAATTGTAGGAAACCCAAGTTCTACAACAATATTTTATGCAACAGCGGTAAATAGTACTGGTTGTAAAATAGTAGATAGCAGTATTGTAAAAGTATTTGCCCCATTTAAAGCTACACCAATAAAAGACCCTATAATGGTTTGCAAAAATGATACTGCACGTATAAATGTAACCCCATTGGGTAAAATAATTTTGTGGTCGCCTAGTATTGGCTTATCAAATAATACAGTTTATAATCCATTGGTTACAGTTACAAATAATACTATTTATAAAGTAAGTTTAGCTGATTCTGTTGGATGCTTTACTAGTGATACTGTAATAAATATTATTGTTAAATTATTACCAATTGTAGATGCTGGTGCGGACAAAACATATTCGTACAATACGCCCTTTACTATAACCCCTAATTACAGTAATAATGTAATATCTTATTTGTGGAAACCTTCTGCCACCTTAAGTTGTGCAGATTGCCCAAATCCCAATGGGATAGCTGTAGAAACTCAAACATTTATTATAAAAGCTACCAGTAATGAAGATTGCGTAGCTAGTGACACAATTAATATTTTTATAGAATGTAAAAATGCAAATCTATTTATGCCATCTGCATTTACTCCAAAATCAGTTACAAATAACAATAGATATTATCCATTAACAAGAGGTATAAAAACTGTATCAAAATTTATGATTTTTAACAGATACGGTCAATTGCTTTTTGATGCAAAAAACATTAAACCAAATGATAAATTACTTGGGTGGGATGGTAAGTTTAATGGAGAATACCAGCCCTCAGGAGCTTATGTATATATGCTTGAGGCCTTATGCGAAAAAGGTGAAACTATTACAAAAAAAGATTCCTTTTTATTAATAAGATAATTAAAATTAGATATATATGGTGTGATATTATAATAGCATTTGCCTACAATATTTTTTGTATTTGTGAGCAATTTATTTGAATGCTATTTTATTATAGATACATTTTATTATTGTACAATTACTTAAAAAAAAAATACTTTTTCGTATATTAATAATGACACAAGAACTTACAAAACCAATAACAATAATAATAGCTGACGACCATGTACTTTTTAGAACAGGTGTAAAAACAGCACTAAGCCAAAAAACAGATATAAAAATAATAGGCGAGGCTGATAATGGTGTACTCTTAATAGACCTTCTTAAAACATTACCAGCAGATGTTATTTTATTAGATATACAAATGCCAATAATGAATGGTATAGACGCATTACCAGAGATAAGAAAAGTATGCCCACAAGCTAAGGTTATAATGCTAACCATGCTAGATGACCATACAACGATAACGAAATTAATAGAAATTGGAGCCAATAGTTATTTATCGAAAATGAGCGATAGTCAAGTTATATATGAAGCCATTAAAACTTGCCATATTGACGAGTATTACTTTAACGACCTTACCAATGAAGCTTTGCTTACAAATTTAAAGCAGAGAAACATACAGTTACCTTTGCAACTTCCACCAAAAGATGCGGAGCTAAATGAAAAAGAAATTATGATTTTGCGCCTAATGTGCGAAGAAAAAAATACTAAAGAAATAGCAGAGATAGTAGAGCTAAGCCCACGAACTGTGGAGGCTATTAGAGATAAATTAAAAGTAAAGACAGGTGCTAAAAGTACCGCTGGGCTTATATTGTATGCAGTAAAACATAAAATAATAGAATAATAGAATTACAGTATATTTTTTTATAAATGTTATCTAAATTTATCTTCCAAAAACTTGGGAGTTTTTTTAATCAATGAACTATATTAATTATAACGGAAAAATATTTGAAGCAAATGAAATAATTGTTAATGCTCAAAACCGTGGCTTACGCTATGGAGATGGTTTGTTTGAAACTATTAAATTTAAAAATAACAATCTAATTTTAAATGAGGAACATTTTGCTCGACTTTGGAAGGGTATGCAATTATTAAAATTTGAAATACCAAAATTATTTAGCCCTGAAAAATTAGAATTAGAGATATATGCATTAGCAGCAAAAAACAAACTAACTACTGCAAGAATAAGGTTAACAATAATAAGAGGAGAAGGTGGAATATATGATGCTAAAAACCACACTCCAAACTACATTATAGAAGCACTAGCACTGCCGAAAGATAATACAGTACTTAATAGCAATGGATTACAATTATGTTTTTATGAGGCTGCCAAAAAAAGTATAGATACTTTTAGCAATTGCAAAACCAATAATTATTTACCCTACTTTATGGGAGCATTGTATGCCAAAGAAAGCAAATGCAATGATGCTATAATTTTAAATAGTGAAGGCAATGTATGTGATAGTACAATTGCAAATATTTTTTATATAAAAGACAATGCGCTTTATACACCTTCGCTTACACAGGGATGTGTTGCTGGAGTAATGCGTAAATTTTTAATAGAAAAAATACGCCTACTCGGTTTTAGCGTAAATGAATGCATTGTAAAAAAAGCAGATTTGCTAGCCGCCGAAGAAATATTTTTGAGCAATTCTATTTATAATATAAGATGGGTTAATGCTTTGGAAGATAAAATATATAGCAATAAAATAGTTTGGAAAATTGTAGATGAATTGATGAGAAAAGAAACAGAAGTGTTTTAGTAATTACATTTCTTAAAAGGAATATAAATTAAGGATACATTTAAATTTTTCGCTTTTAAAATAAATGATTGCAAAGTCAAAATTTTT
>JANXOQ010000296.1 GCA_025357775.1 Ferruginibacter sp.
GTTGCATAAACAACCTTTAACAAAATACAAATATGAAAATACTTGTTTGCATTAGTAAAACTCCTGATACGACATCAAAAATAGCTTTCATCGACAACAACACAAAATTTGCCGCTGATGGTGTTCAATTTATTATTAATCCCTACGATGAATGGTATGCACTGGTAAGAGCATTAGAATTAAAAGAAGCAAATGCTTCTACAACTTTGCATTTAATAAATGTAGGTGGTGCAGATACTGAGCCAATTATAAGAAAAGCATTAGCATTAGGAGGTGATGAAGCCATTAGAATAAACTCAGAAAATGGAGATAGTTTTAATATTGCATCTCAAATAGCTCTTATTGCAAAAGCAGGCGATTACAATTTAATTTTTACAGGTAAGGAAACAATTGATTACAATGGTTCTTCAATTGGAGGAATGGTTGCAGAGTTGTTGGACTTACCATATATTTCTCATGCCATAAAGTTTGATTTAGAAGGAACTACTGCAACAGTTGTAAGAGAAATAGATGGTGGTGAAGAAACAGACAAGGCAAATTTACCTTTGGTAATAAGTTGTCAAAAAGGAATGGCTGAACAGAGAATACCAAATATGAAAGGGATAATGGGAGCACGAACAAAACCTTTAAAAGTAATAGAGCCTACTACATTTGATAGTTACACAACCATAGCATCATTTGATTTGCCACCTGCAAAAGCAGGTGTAAAATTAGTAAGTGCTGATAATCCTGAAGAATTGGTTCGACTTTTACATGAAGAAGCAAAAGCGTTTTAATTAAATAATAATTATAAATTCAAAAAAATGGTACTAGTATTTATTGATCAACAAGCAGGGCATATAAAAAAAGCATCTTTTGAAGCAGCAAGTTATGGTGCGGAGGTTGCAAAATTATTAGGCACTAATGCAGAAGCAATTTTGCTAGGAAGTGTAATTGATAATTTAGCAAACTTAGGCAACTATGGCATTACTAAAGTACATACCGTAGATGATGAAAATTTAAATAATTTTGATGCACAAGTATTTACAAAAATAATAGCACAAGCTGCAGAAAATGCAGAAGTGGTTATTTTTTCAAACAATACAACTGGCAAAGCTATTGCACCTAGGTTAAGTGTACGTATAAAAGCTGGTCTAGTATCTGGTGCTGCTGCATTACCTAATTTAAGTAGCGGTTTTACTGTAAAGAAAACAGTATTTAGTGGTAAGGCATACGCTAATATAACCGTAACAACTGCAAAAAAAATAATTGCATTAAACCCAAATTCTTTTAGCATTATACCTATGGGTGGTACTGCCGAAGTTGTACCATTTACAGCTAATTTTGAAACTGCTAAAGTGCAAGTAATAAGCCAAGATTTAGTAAAGGGTGAAGTACCACTTGGAGAAGCAGATATAGTAGTAAGTGGTGGCCGTGGATTAAAAGGTCCTGAAAACTGGGGAATGATAACAGACCTTGCAACTTTGCTTGGCGCTGCTACTGCATGTAGCAGACCAGTAGCAGATATACATTGGCGTCCACATCATGAACATGTAGGGCAAACTGGTTTAGCCATTGCTCCTAATTTGTATATTGCCGTTGGTATATCAGGTGCTATTCAACACCTTGCTGGTGTTAATAGAAGTAAAACAATAGTAGTAATAAATAAAGACGCTGAAGCACCCTTTTTTAAAGCAGCAGATTATGGAATTGTAGGTGATGCATTTGAAGTAATGCCTAAAATAATTGAAGCGGTAAGGAAATTGAAAAGTGCATGATAAGTTTAGAAATTGAAGGTTTAATTTTAAAGTTTTGAAAAAACTATATATTTTGGTACACACTTTCGATTGGTATTCATAAATTTAGGCAATGTTGCCAAAAATAGTTGGTAAAATCTTCTAAAAGATAATGCAGAAAAGGGTTTCAATTTATTCAATTGAAACCCTTTTCAATTTAAGTTATTACGCAAAAAAATCATGCTGGGGATGTGGTTAAAGTAATGTTATTTGTTGGGGCAAACAAGGTGGTAAACAACGATATAAATGCAAAGAATATCGTTTGCTTTTTCAATGGGAAAACAAAGCTGTAAGCGTTACTAATCGTTTTGTTTGGTTGAAGAAGTGGATAATGGAGAGAAGGCTTTATCGAACTCTTTTAGTGGAGATGGATACAAGCAATCGAAGCCTGAGTCGTTTATTCAATAAATATCTTTTAGAAGCACTGCAAATCCCCATTAGGAGTAAAACAAAGGTTCACCTTCTTATTGATGCGACTTACTTACCCAATGGTCTTTGCCTAGTTTTATATCTTGACCATGATACTCGTTTTGTTCAATTATATAGAACAACAACTCAAGAAAAATTTAGAGAGATTTATCAAGATTTAAAAGTGCTAAAGTAATTAGGTATAAATGTGTATAGCGTAACCTGCGACGGGCATAAATCAATTTTAAAAGCTGTTACAAAAGCTTATCCAAGTGCTATCATCCAAAGATGCGTAGTTCACGTAAAGCGCCAATGCAGGGCTTACTTGAGGGCTAAGCCAAAAATAGAAGCTAGCAAATCGTTATTAAAAATAGTAAACAAAATCACTTCAATTGAACGACAAGAACAGTGTTCTCTTTTATTACTAGAACTTCACAATTGATATCAAGCGTATCACAATGTATTGCTAGAAGAATCTATCAACCAAACAACAATGAAAGCTTGGTACACAAATAAGGGATTACATCAAGCATATACTTTACTCTTTAATGCTTTACCCAATCTTTTTTGCTACCTAAACGATATAGAAATACCTAAAACAACAAATAGACTTGAGTGCTATTTTAGACATTTAAAAGAAAAATTATTACTGCATTCTGGCTTAAGATATGAAGCAAAGAGAAAATTTGTAAAATGGTATTTACACTTTAAAAATAACCCAGGTGAATAAGTTTTGTTAGCCATAAAAGCTAACCGATAAAATAAAAGGAGCTGAATAAATCAACTCCTTTTTATCGTTTAGCATCAACTTTGTTGCTGATAGGTTGCTAGTCAGCAGAGCCAACTTCCTCTTCAAATTGATATGTAAAGTTTAAACTTAAAAATTATAAGATTACCAACTATTTTTGGCAACATTACAAAAAAAATCAAATTACTATTTTGTAAGTAACTCAATTTTATATTTATTTAAAAATTACATTGCTGCCACTTTTGCAGCTGTTTTTCTATCACGAGCCATTCCCTCTTTATCACCAATTTTTGCTTCAGCAAACTCTGAGCCATATCCTTTTGCTTCTTTTATTTGATTGGCCTTTGCTCCATTTGCTATCAAATCTTTCATTACTTGTTTAGCTCTTCTGTCGCTTAAGTCTATATTCTTAGCTGCATCTCCACTAATATCTGTGTAGCCACCTAGTTTTAATACTACATTAGGATAAGTTTTAAGTACTGTTGCTACATTTTTAATTTGTACTAAAGCTTTTGCTGTTGCATATTCTGTTTTGCCAGAAATAAATTGTACATCATGTAAATTAAACCAATTTAATTTTTTATCTACGGTATCAATTTTGCCAGTTTTTATAAAGTTTACTAAAGTGTTTTCAAAGCCATCTTTTGCAATGCCTGTAAGTTTTACACCACTACCAAGGTCTAAGTCTTCAGCAGCACCTAAATCATAGTTTACAACACCCGTAGTAGTATCTACAGTTACTTTTTGTACAGTTGGTGTTACTACATTTACTTTTATTGTTGTATCCTTTTTTAAATCATCTACTGCTATTACTGTTTCTTTATTGTTACAACTTTTCCATAATAAAAAAGCCCCTACTAATAATGCAAGCGGCAATAGCCATTTTAACCAACCTAAATTACCACCAGTTGTAGCAGCAGTGTTTTCTATAAAAGAAGTTGCATCAGCGCTAGTTTCTTTTACTGGCGATGCTACGCTAGAAATTTTAGTGGCTGTATTATCTATAAAAGAAGCTGCAACTGCCGCTGTGGCTAAGCCAGCAGTTTCGGTTGTTTTAGAAATTGTAGGAGTATTTATTGGTACAACTTCATTTGCAAAGTCATTTCCTTTAAATTGCAATAAAGCATTCAAGTCTTCTTTGGTTTTATGTGGGCAACTTCTCCCGATTTCGCTGTGTTCATTTCTATTGCCAGAATGTTGTTGATGGTTGCCACCACCCCATAATAATAATAAATGTGCCCCATTCTCTTCTACTATAGAATAACGTTCAACTAAATCACAATTTTTTAAAATAGCTTTTATTCCTCTTTCCATTTTATCGGCATCAGGGTAAGCTTCACTCCGCAATACTATTTCATCTCCATTTATCCATGCAAAATAATGGTTGCCGTTTTGATGTTGAAAGGTTATAAAACCTGGATGGTCGTTTGATTTATTATTAATTTGCTCTTTGTATTCGCTACAAATTAGGTAGTCATCTTGTACAATTGTTGTTGACATAATGTTAGATTAGATAAATTAAATATTTATGTGAGGCGTGAAAGTAAGATTTTTTTAATTACAAAAACATTGATATTTTTAGTTATATGGATATAATAAGACAAGAAGAAAAACGATTAGAGAAAATCAAGAGCAAAGAGCCGCACTATTATTCAAGCATTTTCCTACATTAAAACAGCCCATCATCAAACATTAGCATTTAGAAATATTTACGAAAATAGGGATAAAGCCGTAGCAAAATCAGCCTTTGAATATTGGATTGAAAAAGTACAAAAGCCAACCTTAATACAATTTTATACCATAGCAAATACAGTAAAATACAATTTAGATAACATCCTTAATTTTTTCAACAACAGAAATACAAATGCAGAATCATTTAATTCTAAAATAAAACTGTTTAGGGCTAATTTAAGAGGGGTTACTGATACCAAATTTTTTCTGTTTAGATTACACAAAGTTTTTGCTTAGTCCTCACAAATAAAATATGAGCTATTTTTTAAAGCTAGAAACCCATTTTTATTTTCAATATTTTCATAATACAAAAACTGTATTTTAAATAAATGAAATGGAAACTATTATTTTCGTTGGTCCTCACGTTTATTGACTTTACCATTATGAAAACTCAAACACACAAGTATGGTCATTATGCAGCTGCGAAATATTTATATATGCAGCTTAATTTACATTATCAATCTGTAGAATTTGGGAATGAAAGTAATTTGAATGAACTAAACCAAACAATACCAATATATGTGAAATAAATAGAAAATAATAATGTTGAATTTTATTTAAGAAAAAGAAATTAAACTTTGAATGGATATATGATTTAGAGCCAACACTTTTACTCTATAAAATTTTAATTTTTTCTATGATATATATCAACGAGCTGCATTTCTCTTTATCAAACATTGTTTTTACATTTGATAAAAGCCCAATAAAAAAAGCTTTAACGATATTGCTTTTACCATTCTTATAATGCTCACTTAGCATGCTCACATAAAAACTATCATACCACATTGGCTTTATTTTTATAATTTTTAACCCATGCTGCCTTAGTAAATGATGCATGCTCTTAGGGCTAAAGTGGTATAAATGTCTAGGCACATCATAGGCAGCCCAGTACTGTCCATAGTGTCGTGCATCGTAGCTTGTATAGTTTGGTACTGCTATAAATATTTTACCATTATCATTAAGCATATTTTTTAATTGCTCAATGTATTCATTCAATTGGTGTACATGCTCAAGCACATGCCACATAGTAATGGCATCGTAATTATTATCTGGCAAATCAAAAATTTCATGTGATAGCTTTACTTCAATTTTATATAATTCCAACGCCTTTTTTCTTGCTGCATCATCAGGTTCTAGACCAGTGCAGCTCCAGCCAGCTTCAGTCATTGTATGTAAAAAAGCTCCAGTACCACAACCTATATCTAAAATTTTCCCTTTTAGCTTTTTAGTTTCTTCATTTATCAATTTTTTTTTGCTAGTAAGTGTACGCTTACGAATGGCATGGTATAATTTATTTATAATTCCAGCTTGGGTATCGCTATGCGAAATATAGTTTTCAGATTTATAATACTTTCCTATATCATTTTGCAAGGCTACATTTTGAGTAAACAAATGTGTGCACTCGTTACAAATTACAATTTTAAATACTTCACCAGAAACCGTATAATCTTTTGCAGAAAAAAAATCATTGATATGTTTGCTATCGCAAACAGGGCATTTTGTGTAACTAATCATTAAATAATATTAGTCCACAAAAGTAGATATATATTACTTATTTACTACACAATGTGTGCGTAAAAAAAGTACCTTACTGAAATTTACAGGAAGGTGTTTTCGAAACTAAAACTATATTATAAAACGAACTTTGATTAGAACAATTTATAAATGCAAAAATTACTAATTTATAAATTTTTCAGGGTATAGATTTCAAGCTAAAACTTTAATCTTAAAATTTAGATCCTACATATAAAAATTCTTAACTTTTCATTAATTTTTCTAAAACAAAATAAACCGCTGGGCAAAATGTAGAATTTTTTAAAGTAATTTCTTGCCTTTTTATCAAAACATCTTCGTCCGTATAGGGAAAACGTTCACAGTCTGACGGTCTGTATTCATAAATACTACAAAAATTATCAACACCTAAAAAAGGACAAGGTTTTGAAGTAGTTACATAATCATTATCTTCATCTATTTTCAAATATGTTTCTATAAAAACACCCTCTTTCATTTGCATTACTTTAGCTATACGCTTTACATCTGTTGCCTTAAAACGAGGAGAATAATTTTTGCAACAATTGGCGCAAGTTAAACAATCAATATTCTCAAAAGCTTCATCATTCAATGCTGGTATAGCTCTTAACGTAGCTTTTTTATCGGCCCGATGCAAAAACTTTTTATACAACTTTGTTCGTTCCAATGATTTTTTTTGCCAATTTGTAAGTAATTTTTGATTTTCCATTTATCATTTTTTTAGTACTGTAGTTTATAAACATTAAGGTACGGTTTGTTTGTGTAAAATAGTTTTATGAATTAACTGTCTTTGTATCTAATACACATTAAAATTTATAAATGGGACTAGCTAGTAGTCCCTCAAAAAATACCCTACAGTTGTATTTGCAATAGTTTTCAGTATAATGTTGTAAAATAAACTACCGAGAAATTGGCAATATGCAAAATAACTGTAAGTTTTATTTTTGCTAGGCAAACAAAAGTAAAGCAACCATGCAGGTATGTTCCATAGCTTCAGCGACCAATTAGACCAAAAATACCTCCTATACATTTTAGCCAACCATATTAATTGGGTAGTTTTTGATGATAGTTTTTCTAAACATTATAGCGACAAAATGGGCGCACCTCGGTTTGTTGCTTCAATAATTAGTACCATATTTTCAAAATCGGTAGAAGTTAA
>JANXOQ010000336.1 GCA_025357775.1 Ferruginibacter sp.
ACCCGCTATAAAAAAAGCTGTTTTAGTTTTCATTATAGCTTGATAAATTTTAATTCCTTATTTCAATATTATTAATTATTTTTCAAACTAAATTATCAAAATAATTAACTATGAGTAATTCTTTATTCAGAAGAAAAAATATATCTAATATTTTGGCAGAAGGTAGCGATGATGCACATGGTGGTGGCGGGCTAAAAAGAGTATTGACGGTGAAAGATCTCACTTTTTTTGGCATTGCTGCAATATTGGGTGCAGGAAGTTTTAGTAGTTTGGGTTTTGCGGTTTTTAATGGTGGACCAGGTGTGGTTATACTTTTTATTATTACAGCCATAGCTTGTGCTTTTACTGCATTTTGTTATAGTGAGTTTGCAAGTCGTATCCCCGTTGCTGGTAGTGCTTATACGTATGCGTACGCAAGCTTTGGCGAATTATTTGCATGGGTAATTGGTTGGGCATTAATAATGGAATATTCAATTGGTAATATTTATGTAGCTTATTCTTGGAGTGATTATTTTACTTCGTTTTTAGAAAAATTGCATATTCATCTTCCTCAATATTTATCTACTAGTTATATGGAAGCTAAGCATGCTATAGAAAGAGGTACAGATAATGTAGGTATTTTGGATGCTTGGAATAATTCACACAAAATTTTTTCACTAAGAATAATATTTGACTTGCCAGCTTTGGTTATAAATATGCTCATAACCTATTTAGTTTATAGAGGAGTAAAAGAAAGCAAGAATTTTAGCAACGCTATGGTAATTTTAAAATTAGCTGTTGTGGGTTTAATAATATTGGTAGGAGGTTATTTGGTTTTGAGTAATGGGCTAACAAGTAATTGGATACCAAAAAATACCGATGGTATAAAATCTTTTATGCCTAATGGTTTTGGCGGTGTAATGGCAGCTGTAGCAAGCGTTTTCTTTGCATATATTGGTTTTGATGCCGTAAGTGTAATGGCAGAAGAAAGCAAAAACCCACAGAGAGATTTGCCTAAAAGTATGATTTACTCATTGGTTATTTGTACTGTTATTTATATCTTATTAACGCTCGTTTTATCTGGTGCGGTAGATTATAAAAACTTTGAAGGTATAGGCGACCCTCTTGCTTTTATTTTTGAAAAACAAAACTTAAATGTAGGATGGATGCAGTTTTTGGTTTCCATTTGTGCGGTAGTAGCCATGACAAGTGTATTGCTTGTATTTCAAATGGGGCAGCCTCGTATATGGATGAGCATGAGCCGTGATGGACTACTACCACCTGCTTTTCAAAAATTGCATCACGAATTTAAAACACCTTCTTTTGCAACAATCATTACAGGCTTAGTAGTGGGTATACCTATTTTATTTACCGATAAAACTTTTGTGCTTGACTTTACTAGTATTGCAACACTATTTGCATTTGTATTGGTGTGTGGTGGTGTTTTATTAATTCCTCGAAAAGAAAAAGTAGCTGGTAAGTTTAATATGCCTTTTATAAATGGTAAGTTTATTTTTCCGGGAATTGTAATTGGTTCAATTATTTTATTATCAACTTTAGGGAATAATTTTTTTGGGAATAAAATAGATTTTAGCAAAGAAAAAAGAACAGATGCCTTAGCTAGTATTATTGCTGTTAAAAGTTTTGATACTGCCTCAATAGCTAATAATTTTGAAAATGCTTTGTTACTTGAAAATAAAAGTGATACTGTTTTTAAAGATTTGAAAGATTCAGTTGCTAAAAGAACTACAGCAGCTGATAAAATTGCATTTGCACAAAAGTATATAAGTAATGAAAATACTGAGCAAAGTAGAACCATGAAAGTATCTATGATTGTTTTTTGGTTATTAATGCTAGGTTTAGCAGTACTTAGTTTTTTAAAAAACTATTCGCTTATACCATTGCTTGGGGTAGCATCTTGTTTGTATTTACTTACAGGGATGACGCTAGCAAATTGGCTTTGGTTTGGTGCTTGGTTAGGATTGGGTTTAATTGTTTATTTTTTGTACGGATATAAAAAGAGTAAGCTGGCGGGGGAAAATGAAGGATTATAATTTTTTTGTTACAAGATGTTCATTGGTTTATTGGTTTTTTTAAGGCTGAATTATTTTTTAAAAGTTTTAAAAAACAAAATGTTTAGCATTTTAGCATCGCCTGATTGTATAAAAAACTTTCTCTGCTTTTGCTGGTAGCAGCCTCTCAACAAAATATTCTCAAGCATAAGTTAGGTTAGATTTTTATTAAAACTTACTACCAAAGCACAAACTAATTTAACTTTGCACAAATATATTTAGCAAAAAAATGAAATACGAAGTAGGTGATAACATTATTGTAAGAGCAACTGACGAAGATGGCAAAGTGATTGAAATTATGAATGAGCAAATGGTGATGATAGAAGTACGTGGTGTAAGATTTCCAGCTTATCAAGACCAAATTGATTTTCCTTATTTTAAAATGTTTAGCAAGCCTAAAGTACTAGAAAAGAAAAATATTTATGTAGATAATATTAAAAGAGAAAAACCTGTAAAAAAGCAAAAAGTAGGAGATGGTGTTTTCTTAAATTTTTTACCTATTTATGATAAGGATATTTTTGATGATGATGTGGTGGAAAAATTAAAAATATATCTCATCAATAAAAATGAAGAAGGTTATAATTTTAATTACGATTTAATGTTTAATGGCAACAGCTCGTTTAATTTAAAAAGTAATGTAGAAGGGTTGTCAGAATTTTATTTGCATGATGTAAGCTTTGAGGATATGGGCGAAGCACCAAAATTTGAATTTGAATTTTCACTCTCCATTCCTGAAAAAAAGAAAGCACTAGCACACGAAGTTTTTTTTAAACTAAATGGCAAAAAATTATTTAAAAAAATAGAAGAAACTCAGCAAAAAAATGAGGCCTCTTTTGCTTATGAAATGTTTACCCATTATCCTGAAAAAATTGAAAATGAAAAAGTAGACCTTAGCAGGTTAGGTGGAGCTGGTTTTAGAGTATATGATGCAGGTAAAATTAGAGAGAACCTGCCACCTGCAAGAACAGTCGTAGATTTACACATAGAAAAATTAGACAATCACTGGGAAAACCTTACCAATTTTGAAATACTAACTACACAGATAAATAATTTTGAAAAATATTATGAACTAGCTGTAGTTCATAAGCAACTTTCATTAATAATCATTCATGGGGTAGGAGAGGGAGTTTTAAAAGAAGAAATACATGATATTTTAAAACTTAAAAAAGAAGTTAAATCTTTTGTAAATCAATACCATCAATTATACGGTTATGGAGCTACGGAAATATTTTTTAATATTTAAATAGTTTCAGTTAGTAATTTTTCTGTGACTGTTTTACTCAACGTTTCACTTTTTCTTTTACCATAATTAACTATAATACTTCCATCAAAATCTTCTATAGAAATTACTTTTACTACTAGCCCGAGGTGAAGCTCACGACTGTTTAAAAATTTTAAAAATTTTTCGGAAGAGTTAGTTAC
>JANXOQ010000349.1 GCA_025357775.1 Ferruginibacter sp.
AGCGTTTACAAGCTACACTCGAAACTTTAATTATTGATTTTGATGCAGCACTATCTGTAAAAAAAGAAGGCCTTGGAGATTATAAACTTAGACCAGTTTTAAAAATTAAATAAATTATTATTGTGTAAAAAGCAAAGTAAAATTCATTTGCTTTTTACACAATATTTCGAAATGAGACTTTAATAAATTCCTTGCTAAAAAATTTATTCCACCGTTAGCGAAAAAGTTATTGATCGAGAATTAAGCTGCTCTATTGTATTAGAATATTTTATTGCATTATTTGGTTTAAGCACATTCCTGAGCCCATAAGCAATTTTTATTTCTGGCGTAAGTACAAATACAGGAAAATAAAAATGAAACCCTAAACCTGCTTCCAATGCATAATCAAATTTTTGTAAAGTAACAATATCATCCGTTTGTTTTTTATCTGCATTGGCAGCGAGGTCATACTCCGCCCTCATACCAGCCATCATATACACTTTAAAATTACTTATACGATCACTCGTAAATTTTAACTGTATCGGAAACGCCAAAGCTATACCTTGAACTTTTTTTTCTGTTAAGGGGGTTTCCCCATTAATCAATATTGGTTTACTAAGACTATACTGAAACACTTTTTCAGTAAAAATTAAATTAAGAGGGTATGCTCTAATATCTAGGTGTTTACCTAATCTAATATTTACCAAGCCTGCAAGGTTTATACCAGTACTGTTTATACTTTCTATAGCATACACACTATCAAAATTAAGAAACCTGGAGCTATGAGTAATAGCATAATGCGCCCTATTTGCTGCTAAAAATATCCCAAAGTGAAAAGCATCATTATCATGCTCAGGCAGGTTTATACCTTCACGAAGCTGCGCATGTCCCTTGTAGGAAATAAGTGAAATAAAAATTAAAATTGTTATTATTTTGTACCGCAATAAATACTGCATATTCCTTGGCTCAATGATTTATTTATATTATTCTTGAAGCCTACTTTATTTAAAATGGCTACAAAATTTTCTCCTTCAGGAAATTTTTGAATTGATGCATCTAAATATTCGTAAGCATTTTTATTTTTAGAAAACATTTTTGCAATATTGGGGGATATAATTTTCATATAAAAATTATAAAAACTTTTAACAAAAAAATTTTTCGGTCTACTAAATTCTAGTACAACTAATTTTCCGCCTGGTCGCAATACCCTTAAAATTTCTGATAAGCCTTTTTCTAAAAATTCAAAATTTCTTACACCAAAAGATACTGTAACAGCATCAAAGCTATTATCGTCGTATTGGATAGCAGCGCTGTCTCCATTATACAATTGTATTGTTTTTTCTACTCCGCTATCTGCTATTTTTTTTCTACCAACTTCTAGCATCCCATCACTTATATCAATGCCAATAATTGATAAAGGTTTTAGCATTTTCTCTGTCATCAATGCTACATCTGCTGTGCCTGTAGCTACATCTAATATTTTTTGTGGCTTAATATCTTTTAAACAATCTATCGCTTTTTTTCTCCACCCAATATCTATCCCCACACTTAAGAACCTATTCATAAAATCATATCGGTGTGCTATACTATCAAACATAGCTGCTACTTGGTTTTTCTTACTTTCGGTAGATGTGCTGTTTGGTACAATTATATCATGTTCATATTTACTCATACTACTGCAAATATAAGTGCTTTGCAATAGAGGATAAAAGGCTAATACCTCTTTTATGCATTTATAAAGTTAAATTTGCGCCAATCTAACAAATAGTAATGCACTTAAAGAAAGCAGTATACGTAATAAGCAGTCCAAAATTTGAACAATGTCCAGCACCTGATAGAGCAGAATTTGCCTTTATTGGTAGAAGCAATGTGGGTAAATCATCCCTCATAAATATGCTTTGCAACAATGATAAGCTTGCCAAAACGTCTGGCTCACCAGGCAAAACACAAATGATAAACCATTTTGATATTGTGAGCAATAATGGCGGAGAAACTAAAAAACTAGCTGTAGATAAAAGATGGTATTTGGTAGATTTACCTGGCTATGGTTTTGCAAAAGTGAGCATAAGTAGTAGAAGAAAATGGGAGCAAATGATAGAAAATTATCTGCGCAAGCGAGAAAATCTTACACATTTGTTTGTATTGATAGATGCAAGACATAGCCCACAAAAAATAGATTTAGAATTTTTAGAAAACCTTAAAACTTGGAATATTAGCTTTAGCCTTGCTTTTACAAAAAGCGATAAAGAAAACCAACGAATCGTTAGCAAAAATGTAAAAGACTTTTTAAATTCTATGAAAAAAACTTGGCAATTTTTGCCTCAGCATTTTGTAACAAGTGCGGTAAAAAAAGCTGGAAAATTAAAAATGTTAGATTTTATTGGAGAAACGATAGACGAATTGACAGATAAAAAAGAAGGGGAATAATACTAGCTATTAAATCCATTAAGTTTTATTTTAAAAAAGAGCCAGCACCTAGTGCCAGCTCCTCTTTCATTTACACATAAATCTACCTTACTAATTTATAAATATTCTTATTAACAATTTTTAAAATTGTACGCAATGTTTAGGCTAATATTTTAGTTGTATACAAAAAGAAAAACATTATTTAAACGAATTGCTTTTTGTAAAATTTGGATTTCATATATAAAACGCAGCTTTTGCCGTTTTATTATAATCTGCGGAAAAAAATAAAATAAAAATTGTAATTACACACAACCAATTTTAAAGTAAAATTACCATGCCTTTAATACTTTTCCATTAAGTAATTTCATAAAATAAAGATGTTTATTTTCAAAATAATCAGGCAAAGTATTTTTTTTGGTGAGAAATACTGGTTTAAAATTAAACTCTGAGAAAACATTTGTATTTGAATCGTTAAGATGGTTCATAAAACCATTGGGAAATTTTGCTAAAATTTTAGTAAATAAATACACAGCTTCAAATCCTTTATAGCACATTTCGCTTGCATTGCCTTTGTACTTTCTTGAATAAATAGATTGAATTTTTTTACTTAAAATATCAGTTTTAGCATTGCTATAAGAGGCTGTGTATAAGATTGGGAAGTCTTTATAATCTGATTTTTTAAAATCTGCGAAACTTTCCCAATTAGGCATTCCTATAATTTCTATCGGATAACTTTCATTTATTTCTATGCAAGCATTAGCAAGGGCTTTGGCAAAATCATCATTCAAACTGCCTCCAATAACGATTGATTTTGTATTACTATCCAACCTTGACTTTAATTGTGAAAATTCATTTACAAAATTGAGCGTTTGTATATCTAGCAATGGCTTACCCTCTCCTTCATTTATGTTTTTAAAATATTCTGCTATCTTATCTTCTTGTGTCCCTTTTTTTCTGCACAAAAATATTTTATCATTTCCATGGTTTTGTAGTAAATAACTAAATATAGCTTCGCAATGTGCACGCAAACTTGATTGTTGTATTATCATAAAAGGGTTTGCAGTTATTCCCCCATCATTAGGCGAAGTAGAAGAAATAAATGGAATATTTTTTTGCTTTGCAAATGCAGCAAGTTGAATAAGGTCTGCATCTTTAACAGACCCAATAACTAAATCAACATTTTCTAACTTTTTATTTTGAATAAGCCATGCAATATTTTCACCGTCAGCTTTGCTGTCATATATCACTGCTTCCACGCTACCTTTAGGCAATGGCAAACTATCAAGTGCTATTTGTGCACCCTGTGCAAAATCTAATCCAGCTTGGCTAAATTTTGGAAACCCTTTACTATACTGGTAAATACCTCCATCAAAAACTGAATCTAAAAAAAGAGGTGCAAAAATAGCAATATGAAAAATTTTAGTTGCTGGCTTTACATCTTGCGCAATTACTTTGGAATTTGCAAAATACAATATTGCAATTATAGATAATACTTGTTTCATTTTTTTATTTCGTTAGGGGATGCAAATGTATAAAAATAGAATTTAGATTTGTAGAGTTTATATACAACACAAAAAACCATTGTATTTATTACATTTTAGTAGCATAGGTGGCTTGATAACATTACTCTAATAATACAACGTTTGTTATTTATAATGCTTAATTCGTCTTATATTTTCCATCGTTGTTTATCTATATAAAATTTAATATCTAACATTATAAAGTTAACTACTCCCACTCTATAGTAGCTGGTGGTTTACTACTAATATCGTATACCACCCTATTTATTCCCTTCACATTGTTTATAATTTCATTACTTACTTCCCCTAAAAAATCGTAAGGTAAGTGTGCCCAATCAGCCGTCATACCATCTACAGAAGTAACTGCACGCAATGCAATCGTAAACTCATATGTACGCTCATCCCCCATTACACCCACACTTTTTACAGGTAATAAAATACTTCCTGCTTGCCACACTTTATTGTATAAATGATGTTTATGTAGTAGTTGTGTGTATATATAATCTGCCTCCTGCAATAACCGTACCTTTTCTTCATTCACCTCTCCTAATATTCTAATACCAAGCCCAGGCCCTGGAAAAGGGTGCCTGCCAAGTAAGTTTGCTGGTATACCTAACTCCGCTCCTATTTTTCTTACTTCATCTTTAAAAAGTGACCGAAGTGGCTCCACAATTTTAAGGTTCATTTTTTCTGGTAAGCCCCCTACATTATGGTGAGATTTTATAGTAACCGCTAACCCATTTACTGCAGCAGATTCAATCACATCTGGGTAAATAGTGCCTTGCCCTAAATAACTAATTCCTGTTATTTTATTTGCTTCATCATCAAATACTTCTATAAAACTACTTCCAATTGCTTTTCGCTTTTCCTCAGGGTCTATTTTTCCGTTTAGGTTTTTATAAAATAATTGTGAAGCATCTACACCTTTTACATTTAGCCCAAGTTGCTTGTAAATATCTAACACTTCTTCAAATTCATTTTTTCGAAGCAAGCCATTATTTACAAAAATCCCATACAAATTTTCACCTATTGCTTTATGCAAAAGTGTTGCAGCTACGGTACTATCTACTCCACCGCTTAAGCCCATTACAACTTTGCTGTTACCTAATTTTAATTTTAAATCTTCTACTGTTTCAGTTATAAAATGCGCAGCCGTCCAATCTTTTTTACACCCACATATTTTTACTAAAAAGTTATCTATTATTATTTTCCCTTCTGTAGAATGATATACTTCTGGGTGAAATTGCAAGCCAAATATTGGAAATGAATCAGGCGTATTTTTCTCAAAGGCTGCTACAGGTATACTCTCTGTTGTTCCCAATAATTGAAACTCTTGAGGTAGTTCTTTTATGGTATCGCTATGGCTCATCCATACTTGCGATAATTTTGTAACGCCTGTTGTAAGCAAACTATTGCCAACAATATCTAATATGGCACGACCATACTCTCTTTTATTACTTTTTGCAACCAAGCCTCCAAAAATTTTTGCGGTAAGTTGTGCTCCATAGCACACACCTAATACGGGCGCTTTTTGTGCAATTTCTTTTACATTAACGAATGGTGCATTTTGTTCATTTACACTACAGGGCGACCCAGATAAAATTACACCTTTTAGATATTCATCAAAAACAAAAGGTTTATTAAACGGTATTATTTCGCAGTAAACATTGGCTTCTCTTATCACACGGGCTATTAGCTGTGTATATTGCGAACCAAAATCGAGTATTATTATTTTGTCTGTCATATAGTGTGCAAATGTAAATTTATTATTTTAGGTTGTTTGTATTTCCAAAATATTTTACAGGTTGCCAATGTAGGCTTAAAATATCTTCACCAAAATATGTTATAGTATGTTTGTTTACATCAACAACTAATGTTTTAAGACACCCAAATAATAAACCCTACAAAAACCAACTAATACCCAAAAAACTAACTAAGATTAAATTTTATTTAAAAATTTGATAAGTAATAAAACTAAAAAAATATGCCAACGCCGTCATATATATAAATTGTATAATCGGATATTTCCAAGATTTTGTTTCTCTTTTAACAATAGCTAGTGTGCTCATGCATTGCATAGCTATTACATAAAAAATAAGTAGAGACAACCCTGTAGCAAGGTCGTATACTTTTGTTCCATTTGGTCTTAGAGCAGTTGCCATTTTATGTCTAAGAGTGCTACTATTTTCATCTGCCCCATCTCCTACTGAATACAATGTAGCCATTGTGCCTACAAATACTTCTCTAGCTGCAAAAGATGTAATTATTGCAATACTGATTTTCCAATCATATCCAAGTGGACGTATGGCTGGCTCTATAAAATTTCCTACTATGCCAGCAAATGAATTTTGTAAAAGAGCCGTTTTTCTTTCTTTATCTAACGACTGTTTTTGTAATGGAGCAGCTACAATCAAAGCATCATATTTTGCAGAAACTGCTTTCATTTTTTCGGCAGGGCCAAATGTACTTAGTATCCAAAGTAGCAAGCTTATTATCATTATTACCTTACCTGCATCTACCACAAATATTTTTGCCTTTTCCACCATCGTTATCACAATATTTTTCCAACGAGGAGCTCGGTATTTTGGCAATTCTAGTATAAAAAAGCTTCGTTCTGTACTCTTTATAAACCATTTCATTATCCATGATACAAGAAGAGCTAGTACAGTACCTAGCAAATAAAGCAGCATCATTACCAAGCCTTGTAAACTTAAAAAACCAAAGTATAATTTAGATGGAATAACCAGCGCAATTAAAATAGTGTAAACCGGCAAACGAGCACTACAACTCATAAGCGGCGTTATCATAATAGTAAGTAATCGTTCTTTTTTATTTTCAATATTTCTTGCACTCATAATGGCTGGTACAGCGCATGCATAAGCACTTATCATAGGCATTACACTTTTTCCGTTTAGCCCTACTTTTCGCATTAGCTTATCAGTAAGAAAACTTATGCGTGCCATATACCCTGTGTCTTCTAACAGCGTTATTAGCCCAAACAATATCATTATCTGTGGTATAAAAACTAATATTCCGCTTAAGCCAGCTAGTATTCCATTTACACATAAATCACTAAACCAACCTTGCGCTGGTAGCAGTGAAGAAACCCAACTAGTAAGCTTTACAAATGTCCACTCTATTCCATCCATCGGAAAACGAGCAAGCCAATAAACTGATTGAAACATCACAAACAAAACTGCTAACAAAATAAAATAACCGCCAATCCTGTGAAGAAAGATGTTATCCAATCTTTCATTCATTAAAGATTTTTTTAGGGGGTCGTCTTCTATAACTGTTAATTGCATAATTTGTTTTATGCGTGTGTAACGTTGCATAATTTCTTCTGCCTGTGTTTTGGTGGCATTAAAATTATTATCCGTTTTTATTTTTTCAATGGCTATTTTTTGCGAAGCTGTAAAGGAAAAATGAGTTGTGTTTATAAGATGGTGTACAATTTTATAAGTACTTGTGCCAACTAGTATTTTTTTTGTTTCATTTATGGCATTTGTGTTAGCGATATTTTCTTCTATAAAATCTCTTTCTGATTTATACGAAATATTATCTGTAAGCTGCTCTATAGATTTTTTTAAAGCAGCAAGCCCTTTATTATTTCGTGGGTTAACAGCTACAATTGGCACCCCCAATTCTCTTTCCATGCCTGCTATATCTATTTCTGTACCAATTTTGCTGGCCATATCCATCATAGTAAATGCTATTACTACAGGTATTTTTAGGTCTATTATTTGAGAGCAAAAAAGTAAATTTCTTTTAAGGTTACTAGCATCCGCAACTAATATTATCATATCTGGCTGGGCATCTGCATCCTCACCCATAAGCACATTATAAGCTACCCATTCATCTGCACGTTTTGGGTAAAGGCTGTAAGTGCCAGGCAAGTCAATAATGGTGGCATCAATATTATCGGCTATTTTACAGCTACCACTTTTTTTATCAACTGTAACACCAGGAAAATTGCCTACCTGCTGGTTAAGCCCAGTGAGGGCATTAAACAAAGATGTTTTGCCACTGTTAGGGTTGCCTACTAATGCTATGTTTCTTTTTTTGCTCAACAGATAGTTTTATTTGCCTTTTAGCAAAAATAAGGATTAGCAATGTTTGAAGGGTTACGATTTAGAGAATTGTAAAATAGTTTTGATAAGTTGAGGATAAGAGGTTTTATCTTTGTTAAAATAATCTTTATGAAATATTTTTTAATAGTAATATTTTTTGCATCACAAACATCGTTCGCTCAAAAAATAACAAAAGAAGAGAAAAAAATAATTGACAATCTAAAAAAAAGTATTAATTTTTTAGCAGATGATAAACTAGAAGGAAGAAGAACTGGTACTGCTGGGGAAAAACTTGCATACGAGTTTATACAAAAAGAATTTAAGAAAGCAGGATTAGAAACGTTTACTACAAATAAAAGTTATATCCAAGACTTTACAATAACTGGGGGTAAAGAAATAGGCAACGAAAATTATTTGGTACTTGGAGATATTATGTACTCATTAGAAAAAGAAGATTTTCCATTTGCATTTTCGGGTGCTGCAAAAGATATTGACCTAAAAAAAATAAAAAACGATATTGCTAAAATAGATTTAGCAACTATATTAAAAGAAAATGAAAACAACCCACATTTTAATTTAAATGATAAAATATACAACCTTTCAAAAAATTCACAGGCAGAAAAAAAACAGGCGGTTATTTTCTTTAATTCATCTAACATAATAGAAAAATTAACTTTTGATGCTAGAGACAATGCTGAGCAACTTCTTATACCTGTAATTTATTTAACAAAAAATATTGCAGAGAAATTAGGAGATGTAAGCTCCTCCGCTACTTTGAATGTGTTGATAAAAGAAAAGAAAAAAACAGGTCACAATGTAATTGGTTACATAAATAACAATGCTACAAATACAATTATTATTGGCGCACACTACGATCACCTCGGCTATGGCGAAGACCACAACTCTTTGTACACAGGTGCTACGCCTATGATACATAATGGTGCAGATGATAATGCAAGCGGCACAGCTGCATTATTAGAAATGGCAAAGTTTTTTAAAAAATCTACTTACAAAAAATATAACTTTTTATTTATTTCTTTTTCGGGAGAAGAGCTTGGTTTGTTTGGTTCGAAATACTTTACAGATAACGCAGGGCTTGAACTAAAGACCGTAAACTATATGATAAACATGGATATGGTAGGTAGGCTAAATGACAGTACCCATGGCATTACAATTGGTGGTTATGGTACTTCCCCTACTTGGGGTAAGATTTTAAAGAAAGATGATACTTATTTTAAAATAAACTTTGACAGTAGTGGTAGTGGTCCAAGCGACCATACCTCTTTTTATAAAAAAGATATTCCAGTATTGTTTTTCTTTACAGGCAGCCATAAAGATTATCATAAACCCACAGATGATGCTGATAAAATAAATTATACTGGTGAATTACAAATAATAAAATATATACAAAATATTATTGCGCAAACAAATAATATGGATAAAATTTCTTTTACCAAAACAAGAGAAGTGAGTATGGGTAAAAGTAGTTTTAAAGTAAGCCTTGGTGTAATGCCAGATTATACTTTTAGTGGGAGCGGAGTGCTAGTAGATGGGGTTTCAGAAAATAGACCAGCGCAAAAGGCTGGTATAAAAGTTGGAGATATTTTGGTGCAACTTGGTGAGCATAAATTTAATGATGTGCAAACTTATATGGATGCACTTAATAAATTTAACAAAGGAGAAAATACCAATGTGAAAGTGAAAAGAGGGAAAGAAGAATTATTATTACCTGTTACATTTTAAATAATGCAACTAAGACTTGAGCATAAATAAGTAAATACTTATTGTGCTTTGTGTTTTGCTTAGTGCCTTTGTGGTTAAAAGATGAAATTAAAAATAGATACAGAAACTCTTATTGAAGAATTTTTTGAAAATACTTGCCTTATGGGCATAGTGGCCCCTGTAAAAGATTATTTATTTAGTTGGAATATAAATCAAAATATTGGGTATAACTTTAAAATAAACCACCATTTAGAAATACAATTAAGAAAAAAAGAAAGAAATTATTTTTTTTCTATTTATGAATACATGGTGCCTGGTTGCACTTTGGTACATTATTTATACAATAACGAAGATGATGGAGAATATTTATTACCAGAGTTTAGACATTTAGATTTTCTTTGGTTGGCAAAAGGAGAACACATGAATACAGGAGAAATAAATTCATTACAGCAATCCATAAAACTATTACCAAATGTGCAATTGGTAACAG
>JANXOQ010000295.1 GCA_025357775.1 Ferruginibacter sp.
CCATACACGTTAACTACTATCATGCACTTTACATAGTTGCTCGCAATTGGGACAAATAAACTTGGTGCCTCTTTCAAATTCTATAAAAATATTAATTGTTTTTGTTCCCTTATGTGTATCTATCTCTTTTATAAACCAAGGTGACTCTATTTCCAAAATGTTTGATAAGGCTGATGTAAAATCGATACTTTTTACCAAAAAATACGATTTATTCAAAAAATACAATTCCATTATCTTTACAGGGAAACAAACTAATAAAGAACTTTTAAAATTGTAAATATTTTATTAAGCTCTTAAAAATAAAGGGCGAGTATTATGAAAAATGATAAGTACACGTAAAGGTGATATTAATTTATGGAAGAATATTTTTTAAATTTTAAAAAAATAGCAATCCAAAATGCATAAACTTTTTGTATCTATCGAGTTGTTTTAAACCAACTTTTAATAAATATTTGTACTAAAAAATTAATAATGTATTTAACTTTAGGATGTACATAAAATTAGTAGAATAGTCTATTATTTAATTTTAAACCTCCATAGTTTAACAAAAATTTTCAAACTTTAAACCTTTTAATGCAAGACATAGAACCTTACTATAACTGGCGTCATATTTATGTTGCAGAGGAAGATGCTCGTTCTCCATTTTATGGAAGAACTTATAATGAATTTCAATATACGATGCAGGTATATAATTATTTTATACATCCACAATGGGATTACGTAGGAGATTCGGAAACACTTTACATAAAAATACTTTTTGTAGATTATCAGCAACACTATGCCATTATTGAAATGCTAGGCGAATGGAACGATGCAATAGAAAATGATATAATGCACTTAAGAAGGAATGTAACTGATATTATGTATAAAAATGGTATTTATAAATTTATACTTGTTGGTGAAAGTGTACTTAATTTTCACAGTAGTGATGATAGTTATTATGAAGAATGGCATGAGCAAATAGAAGATGAAAATGGCTGGATAGTGTTATTAAATTTGCCTCCTCAAAGTATGCATGATTTTAAAAAAGCAAGAATTACTAATTATTTAGAAATGCTTGAACTGCCTCAATGGCGAACTTTAAAACCAGAGATAATGTTTGGACTATTAGATGAGGAAATGGGAAGAAGATTATATTGAAATGATACGTTTTGAATTAAATATTTACTTTGAAATTTTTTTTTATTAAAATTTTTTTATATAATTGATTATGAAGATAAAGAGCTTCTGTATTGGTTGACAGACCTTTTTAAACTTGAAAAATTATGTGGTTTCAGACGAAAACTTATATTTTATTTCTGAAAATAAATATAAAACTCCTTAAAATTATGAAGCGTCATTCTGCATTCTTTTAAAATAAAAGAATTGAAGTAGGCACTTGTTTACCCCATAATAAAAGCTAATTATATTAGCATTTACAATACATTTGCTAAAATAAATAGCAGTATATGTTTAAAGGTACTAACATTATAGAGTTTGTAAAGCAATTTGATAGCAAAGAAAGA
>JANXOQ010000397.1 GCA_025357775.1 Ferruginibacter sp.
TAGAAGTAGCTAATTCAAAAATTTGATTACACATTTTTATAAATTGCAATTTTATTATACAAATCTTTTGGGTTAAAGGGCTTGTGCAAATAATCTGTAAAACCTCTATTTTTTAAATCTTCTGCCATGCCGTCGTAAAGAGCAGCTGTAAAAGCTATTATAGGAATAGCAGTATCCTTTCTTCTTAAAATTTCAATTGCTGTATACCCATCCATTTCAGGCATTTCTAAATCCATTAAAATTAAATCAAAATGTTGCTGATTGTATTTTTCTAAAACCATAGTACCATTTGATACGTCTACATAAGTAACTTTCCATTTTTTTAAAAATGTAAGCAATACCATCATATTTACTTTATTATCTTCAGCTACTAAAATTTTTAACCCTTGTAAATGATTTATTTTTTCAGCGGTAGCACTTATTTCCTCAATATTTATTTTACTTATTTCAACATCAATTTCAAAAGAAAAAGTACTCCCCTCTCCTATTTTACTTTGCACTTCCAATGTTGCTCCAAATAATGCTACTAACCTTTTACTAATGGATAAACCTAAACCAGTACCTCCAAAAATTCGAGTAGTAGTATTATCGGCTTGTTCAAAACTTTCAAATATTTTTTTTATTTGTGTTGCTTCAATGCCCACACCAGTATCAGTTACTTTAAAAAATACTTTAGCTTTCCCGTTTATATTTTGAAGCAATTTAGCTTGCAAACATATTTTTCCTTTTTTTGTAAATTTTACAGCGTTAGATAAAAGATTTAGTAAAATTTGTTTTAGCCTTAAATCATCGCTAACTACATCTAAGTTTAATGCTTCATCAACTTCAAAATCAAATTGTACAAATTCATTGAGGTTTTGTGCTTCTATAACCCTGCATAGTTTGGTAACTGTTTGTTGAATATTAAAAACATTTTTATCCAAATTAATTTTCTGTTCATTAATCTTACTAAAGTCTAAAATTTGATTTATCAAATTAAGCATATGGTCTGATGAATGTTGCAACACTTCATGGTATTTTTTTTGAGAGAGAGATGCAGGCTCATACATCAGCAAATTTGTTGCTCCTATTATTCCATTAAGCGGAGTACGCAACTCATGGCTCATGTTACTTAAAAAATCAGATTTTGCTTTATTTGCTTTTTCAGATTCGTCTCTAGCTATATTTAATTTTTCATGTGTAAGCGAACTAATCTTAGTAATTACTATAGCAAAACCAACTGCTAATAAAAGTGGAAACAAATAATTAAACATAATGCTGTCCTGCATTAAACTCTGTGGTATTATAAAGGTATAAAACAAATGCTTTGGCAAAATAAAACATGCCATTAAACAAAATATAGTAAACAAAAAAGTTGGTAGAAAATAACTCCATTCTTTTTTAATGTCAAAAGCCATTTCATAAGCCATTATTAAGGGGAAAAAATAACAGGTAATGGAATAATCAATATTTAAAACATTATAAACAATAAAAATGCTTACACTATTAATCGAAAATAATATACATCTTGAAACCAAGTTTCTTCCAATTTTACTTATAAACAACCCTATTAAAACACCCAACAATAAAAATGTACATAAAATTGGGGGGAAAAAATACTGGTGCAATAAGCCAAATACTATAAAAAATAAATAAACAAAAATTGGTGCAATACCTAAAATATTTGTTAAGCGAATCCTTTGAGCTTGCTCAATATCCAACTTAGAATTAACCCCTACATTAAGAATGCTATTATATATATTTTTCATGTTTCTTTTCTTATTGTAAGCATTTAATACTGCTTGAACTAAGAGATTGTATTTGTAAAATGTAATTAGACTTTTGTATAACTATAAATTTTTGCATTTAATTCCGCTGGTGTAAATGGTTTTAAAACATAATCGTTAAACCCATTTTGCAATAGAACGTCTTTTATTTTATCAAATGTAGTGGCAGTAAATGCAATAATTGGCACTGTTGCATGTCCTTTTCTTATTTCTACTAATGCTTGATATCCATTTACTACAGGCATCTCCAAATCTAATAAAATTAAATCAAATTCCTTTCTTTTACAAAGTTCAACCGCTTCTTCTCCGTTTACAGATTCTGTAAGTATAACACCCCAACTTGTTAAAAACTTACGTGCTATCAACATATTTATTTTATTATCCTCAGCTATTAATATTTTTTTGAGCTCCCAATTGTAATTATCCATCTTTATTACTAATTAGTAAACAGGTGCTATTAAATGATAAAATTTTTATGAAAGCAAATTAATACATCAACAAAATGTAAATTTCATCAGCTAAATTATCCTGAAAAATTGGACTTCATTGTTTTAAGCAATATTAGTTAAAGATACAAGAATTATTGAAAATGTTCAAATATCTTTAAAAAAAGGTTGCCTAATGTCCAATAGCAGAAACTTTAATGCAG
>JANXOQ010000417.1 GCA_025357775.1 Ferruginibacter sp.
AAATAGCATGAATATGAAAATTAGCTACTTAAAAGATCAACTATTGCAACAAAAAACTTGGCAAAAATTATTTGTTTTGTCTATCATGTTTTTTTGTGCGCAGGTAAGTTTTGCCCAGTTTGAAGAAGGTAAAACCAATAGTTTTACCAAGCTGCCGCTCATAAGCGGTGCAGGATTGGTGGCGAATGCAACCAATACATATACCTATGCTCCTGATGGGGCTAATAATGAAATTACAGCCAACACAAAAATAAAAAACAATATCAGCTTTAGGATAAATGAAAATTTAGCTACACCATTTTTTGCAACAAATTTTAGTGCTACCGTAAATTATACGGTAGTTACAAAAGCCACCCTTGCTAGTAATGCTGTTACCACTACTGGCTCACTCACCGTTAATTATGACAAAGCAATAGGTGCAAAATATACCTCGGTATCTTATAAAATACTACCAAGTTCTCAATCTGTTACGCTTACAGTAAATTCTGTTAGTATCACTGGTGCTACAGGTTGGAATCCCCTTACCGTATTATCTTTGGAAAATAACATTACAGAAATACGTTACTATAATTTACAAAGTAATCTTGCTATTGTTAATGCTCCTGTTTTACAAACTCCTGATGCATTATATGTATCATGGACATGGCCTGCTGGTACCAATCACAACATGAAACAATTAGAATGGGCTTGGGTAGAAAATGAAATGGCAGGTTATTACAACGATGCTAATAATATTTTTAGCCCCGATTTGTTATTTGCAAACAATGCTACGAGGATAGATTTAGATTTTGTACAAGATGGATTTAAAATACCCATGCTATATGACGGCGTAGGAAAATTGTATTATAGGGTACGCCCTACATTGCTTAAAAATAGTGGTGCACTATTAACAGGCACTTGGACAGCAGCACAAGTATATGCATTTAATGGACATGACTCTACACTAAACTGGCAGAGCAGTACAAGCTATGCAGAAAATGGAAAATAAAAATCGGTTGTACAATATTTTGATGGAAGCCTAAGAGGGAGACAAACCGTTACAAAAGATAATACTACAGGTAATACGGTAGTAGCTGAAACAATTTATGACCTACAAGGCAGACCCAATATACAAATATTACCAACTCCTACACTGGATAACAGTATTCAATATTTTACAAATTTCAATGCTTTTAAAGGTATGGCAGCTAATGAAGATCCTTCAAAATATTTTGATCTTACCCCTGCCGCTATACAGTGTAATGGATCTTATGCATTGGATACTACCAAAGGAAATGGAAAATACTACAGTGCCAATAACCCATGGCTAGCTAGCGAAGCCAATGCTAGGT
>JANXOQ010000419.1 GCA_025357775.1 Ferruginibacter sp.
AAAAATATAAGTTAATTTTTAATAAATTTATTATTGTAATGCAAAGTAAAGATGAAAAATACTTACACATTAAAAAAAACTACAAACGGGAGTATTTTATCTACAAGCGGTATATTCTTGTTTTATTTTATAATATTTACAGTATAAAAACTAAGTAAGAAAGTATTTTTTTTTAGTTATTTTTTGATAAATCTAAAATCCTCTTGCATCATCATCCCCCCGTTTATCAGCAATAGCTGTGATTTTATTTTTTATTTTTTTTTCATCATTCAAAATTAGTTCAGTTCTACCAATTGCTCCTCTCACTTTTATTTCATAGCCCATTATTTTAAGTTGTTCTATTATTTCCGCAGGAAAATCTTTTTCTACAAAGATTACATCTGGTAGCCATTGATGATGAAACTTTGGTTTATTTACTGCATCTAATGGACTTAATTTATAGTCAATTATGTTTACTATTGTTTGAAAAACACTTGTAGGTATAGTTGTTCCACCTGGGCTACCAACTATTATAAAAGGTTTGTTATTTTTTAAAACAATCGTAGGTGTCATACTACTAAGCATTCTTTTACCCGCTACAATGGCATTTTTTTCATTCCCTAAAGCACCATACATATTAGGTATGCCTGGCTTTACGCTAAAATCATCCATTTCATTATTCATAATAAAACCTGCCCCAGTTATTATAGTTTTGCTGCCAAAGCGATCATTTAATGTAGTGGTAATAGACACCGCATTTCCTTCAATATCAATTATACTTATATGAGTAGTCTGCTCACTTTCTTTTACATTGCCAGCCTTTGTGGTTTTACTATTTCCTGCTTTTGTAGGGTTATAGTCTTGCATACGTTGTTGTAGATAGTATTCGCTTACAAGCCTCTTTACTGGTACTTTTACAAAATCTGGGTCTCCTAAAAACTCAGCTCTATCTGCAAAAGCACGCCGCTCTGCTTCTACAATTAGTTGTATACTATTGGCTGTTTGAAATGGTTTTGAAGCTAAGTTTTTAGCAGCAGTCATTTTTAATAATTGTTGTAATATTATTCCACCGCTGCTAGGC